>CAMKZP010000103.1 GCA_946477805.1 uncultured Enterobacter sp. | reverse complement strand
CTCGTGGGCTCGGAGATGTGTATAAGAGACAGACCTATGGCATCACCCGCGAGCAGCAGGATGCGCTGGCGCATCGCTCCCATCAGCTCGCCGCTAAGGCCTGGTCGGAAGGCAAGCTCGCCGAAGAAGTGATGACGGCCTACATCCCGCCTTACCGCGAACCGCTTGCGGAAGATAACAATATTCGCGGCACCTCGACGCTGGCGGATTACGCGAAGCTCCGCCCGGCGTTTGACCGCAGGCACGGTACCGTCACGGCCGCTAACAGTACCCCTCTTACCGACGGGGCCGCCGCGGTGATCCTGATGACGGAATCCCGCGCCAGAGAGCTGGGCGTTAAACCGCTGGGCTACCTGCGCAGCTACGCGTTCACGGCGATTGACGTCCAGCAGGACATGCTGCTGGGGCCCGCGTGGTCCACCCCGCTGGCGCTGGAGCGCGCGGGGCTCACCCTCTCCGACCTGACCCTGATCGATATGCATGAAGCCTTCGCCGCACAAACCCTGGCAAACGTGCAGCTGCTCGCCAGCGATCGTTTCGCTCGTGAGGTGCTTGGCCGCGCTCAGGCTACCGGCGAAGTGGATCAAAGCAAGTTTAACGTGCTCGGCGGCTCCATTGCCTACGGCCATCCGTTCGCGGCGACGGGCGCGCGTATGATTACCCAAACGTTACATGAGCTGCGCCGTCGCGGCGGTGGTTTTGGCCTGGTTACCGCCTGTGCGGCGGGTGGACTGGGTGCAGCAATGGTTCTGGAGGCGGAATAATGGACAACACTTCAGCATTTACTCTGACGGTTCGCCCCGATAACGTCGCCGTTATCACCATTGACGTGCCTGATGAAAAAATGAATACCCTGAAGGCCGAGTTTGGCGTTCAGGTGCGGGCAATGCTAAAGCAGATCCGCGAAAACAAAGCGGTTCGCGGGCTGGTGTTTATCTCCGCCAAGCCGGATAACTTTATTGCCGGGGCGGATATCAACATGATCGCCCGTGCGCAAAGCGCGCAGGAGGCGGAAGAGCTGGCGCGTCAGGGGCAGCAGGTGATGGCCGAGATCCACGCGCTGTCGATCCCGGTTGTTGCCGCCATTCACGGCGCGTGTCTGGGCGGCGGCTTAGAGCTGGCGCTGGCCTGCCATAGCCGTATTTGTACCGATGATGCGAAAACGGTGCTCGGCCTGCCCGAAGTGCAGTTAGGCCTGCTGCCGGGCTCCGGCGGAACGCAGCGCCTGCCGCGTCTGGTGGGCGTCAGCACGGCGCTGGAGATGATTCTAACCGGCAAGCAGCTGCGCCCGCGTCAGGCGCTGAAAGCCGGGCTGGTTGATGAGGTCGTCCCCCTTTCAATCCTGCTCGAGGCTGCCGCTGAGCGGGCGCTGAAGGGCCGTCAGGCAAAACGTCCCCTCCCGGTGCGCGAGCGCGTCCTGGCCGGGCCGCTGGGGAGGGCGCTGCTCTTTAGCCTGGTGAGCAAAAAGACCGAACACAAAACTAAAGGCAACTACCCGGCGGCGAAGCGCATTCTTGAAGTCATAGAAACCGGCCTGTCGCAGGGCCCCGGCAGCGGTTACGCCGCAGAGGCAAAAGCGTTTGGCGAGCTGGCAATGACGCCGCAGTCGCAGGCGCTGCGCAGCATTTTCTTCGCCAGTACCGAGGTGAAAAAAGATCCGGGAAGCGAGGCCGAACCCGCGCCGCTGCACTCTATTGGCGTGCTGGGCGGTGGGCTAATGGGTGGCGGTATTGCCTTTGTTACTGCCAGCAAAGGGCGTTTGCCCGTACGCATCAAGGACATTAATCCCAGGGGCATCAACCACGCGCTGCAGTACAGCTGGCAGAATCTCGATCGGAAGGTGAAGCGCCGCCATATCACGGTCAGCGAGCGTGATAAAACCCTCGCGACGATCGCCGGCACGACAGACTACAGCGGTTTCAGGCATCGCGATGTGGTGATCGAAGCGGTGTTTGAAGATCTGGCGCTGAAGCAAAAGATGGTTGCGGAGGTTGAACAGCACTGTGCGCCGCAGACTATTTTTGCCTCGAACACCTCGTCATTGCCGATTGGCGATATCGCCGCGAACGCTCAGCGACCAGAGCAGGTGATAGGCCTGCACTACTTCAGCCCGGTTGAAAAAATGCCGCTGGTGGAGGTTATCCCTCACGCCACGACCAGCCCGCAAACTGTTGCTACCGTGGTTAAGCTTGCGAAAAAACAGGGCAAAACGCCGATTGTGGTGGCGGACAAAGCGGGCTTCTACGTCAACCGCATTCTGGCGCCGTACATCAACGAAGCCCTGCGGCTGCTGACGGAAGGGGAGAAGATCGAGCACGTGGATGAGGCGCTGGTAAAGTTTGGTTTCCCCGTCGGGCCAATCCAACTTTTGGATGAGGTAGGAATAGATACCGGCACTAAAATTATACCTGTGCTGGAAGCGGCGTATGGCGATCGCTTTAGCCCGCCTGCAAACATTGTTTCTGCAATTTTGAAGGACGATCGCAAAGGCAGAAAAAATGAGCGCGGTTTCTATCTTTACGGCGCGAAAGGGCGTAAAAGCAAGAAACAGGTCGACCCTTCGGTTTATGGGCTTATTTCCGCTACCGGCCAGGCAAAACTGTCAGCGGTTCAGTGCGCCGAGCGCTGCGTCATGATGATGCTCAACGAAGCGGCCCGCTGTTTTGGCGAGCAGGTGATTAAAAGCGCACGCGACGGTGACATCGGTGCCGTTTTTGGTATTGGTTTCCCGCCGTTCCTTGGCGGCCCGTTCCGTTACATGGATACCCTCGGCGCGGGTGAAGTGGTTGCAATCCTGCAGCGTCTTGCCACGCAGTATGGCCCGCGTTTTACACCTTGTGACGAATTGTTGCAGATGGCAGAGCGGGGCCAGACGTTTTGGCCAGCAAGGGAAACGGTTCCTGTAAGTTAAGGTTAAAGAAGGGTAAATCCCGAGGTGAATGGACCTGTTCTGGCGATTTTGTAAACAGAGATTGACTATACTTACGCCATTGAGGTAAAAAACAGCGTTTCATTCACCGAATGGATCAGGCACAATGCCCGGCCATCGGGTTTTCTACCTTGAAGAAGTTTATCGCGGGTAGTCAACGCCGGTGATTCTGGTTAACAAAAGCGGTGCAATATGCAAGTTTTTATCATGCGTCACGGCGACGCGGCACTCGATGCCGCCAGTGACTCAGTACGTCCTTTGACCGTCTGTGGCTGTGACGAATCCCGTCAGATGGCTACCTGGCTTAACGGTCAAAAAGTGGACATCGAACGCGTTCTGGTGAGTCCGTTCCTGCGGGCAGAACAGACGCTGGACGTGGTAGGGGAGTGTATGAACCTGCCATCCGGTGTTGAGGTTCTTCCTGAACTCACGCCGTGTGGTGATGTCGGTCTTGTGAGTGCCTATCTCCAGGCGCTGTGCAACGAAGGTGTCGCCTCCGCACTGGTCATTTCCCACCTGCCGCTGGTCGGCTATCTGGTATCTGAACTCTGCCCGGGCGAAACGCCACCGATGTTCACGACCTCCGCTATTGCCAACGTCACCCTCGACGAGACGGGCAAAGGGGTCTTCAACTGGCAAATGAGTCCGTGCAATCTGAAGATGGCGAAAGCTATCTGACGTGACGTGCGACATGGCGGGGGCAGCGTGCTTCCCGCCAGCCTGTCACGGAAGCTCCGGCGGCTGCCACTCCTCAACTTCAATCAACACCAGCAATGCGGCATCTCCGCCGTACTCTTTGGGTGCCTGATGAAACGCCATCACGTGCGGATGTTGGGCCAGCCACAGCGGCGTCTGCTGCTTGAGAATATGTTTACCGTGGCCGTGCATCACGCAGGCGCAAAAAACATGCTCGCGGCGGCAGGCGGCTATCAGCGCCCCCAGCTCCTGCTTCGCCTGCATCTGCGTTAGCCCGTGCAAATCGAGAAACAGCTCCGGCGAATAATCGCCCCGGCGTAGCTTTTTCAGTTCAAAGTGGCTCACGTCTTCACGCACGTACTTCACCGCACCCTGCGTATTAAGCAGCGGCTGAAATTCATCTGAAAAATAGTGGCTGTTATCGGCCTGCTCCTGGAGCAGCCGCTTTACCGGCACTTCGCTGATTTTTTTACGCTGCGGGCGGTGGACAATGGTGTCCTGTCTGATTTGACGCGTGCCGGTCATCAGCTGTCGGAAGAGTGTTTGATCCTCCTCGCTAAGCGCTGTTTTCTTTTTCATTGTTCGGTCTCATCTCTTATTTCCCCCAGTGTACCTGCCTAAACGCATTTTTTAACCTCAAGCGGCACGCGTCATTGCTGATTTATCGCCGTCTTCGTGGCAAACTAGCCGCCGAAAATTATGCGAGCGTGCCCTGGAGGAAAGAGTGGATAAAATTTTTGTCGATGAAGCAGTAAACGAGCTGCATACCATACAGGACATGCTGCGCTGGTCGGTTAGCCGCTTCAGCGCCGCCAATATCTGGTACGGCCACGGCACCGATAACCCGTGGGATGAGGCCGTTCAGCTGGTGCTGCCGTCCCTCTACCTGCCGCTGGATATTCCGGAAGACATGCGCACCGCGCGCCTGACGTCCAGCGAAAAGCACCGCATCGTTGAGCGCGTGATCCGCCGCGTGAACGAGCGCATTCCGGTCGCCTACCTGACCAATAAAGCCTGGTTCTGCGGCCACGAGTTCTACGTTGATGAGCGCGTGCTGGTACCGCGCTCGCCGATTGGTGAGCTGATCAACAGCCAGTTCGCCGGGCTTATTAACCGTCAGCCGCAGCATATTCTTGATATGTGCACCGGCAGCGGCTGTATCGCGATTGCCTGCGCCTATGCCTTCCCGGAAGCGGAAGTGGACGCAGTGGATATCTCCACCGACGCGCTGGCCGTCACCGAGCACAACATTGAAGAACACGGTCTGATCCATCACGTCACGCCAATCCGCTCCGATCTGTTCCGCGACCTGCCGACGCTGCAGTACGATCTGATCGTCACTAACCCGCCGTACGTTGATGCAGAAGACATGTCCGATCTGCCTAACGAATATCGCCACGAGCCGGAGCTGGGCCTGGCATCGGGTTCAGACGGCCTGAAGCTGACCCGTCGTATTCTGGCATGCGCGCCGGATTACCTGACCGACGACGGCGTTCTGATTTGTGAAGTGGGCAACAGCATGGTACATCTGATAGAGCAGTACCCGGATGTGCCGTTTACCTGGCTTGAGTTTGACAACGGCGGTGACGGCGTCTTTATGCTGACCAAAGCGCAGCTTCTCGACGCGCGCGAATACTTCAGCATCTACAAAGATTAATCCAGCGGGCTTCGGCCCGTTTCACAACGCTCAAACACAAACAACAACATCGGAGCCGTGATGGCAGGAAACAGTATTGGACAATTATTCCGCGTGACCACCTTCGGCGAGTCGCACGGGCTGGCGCTGGGCTGTATTGTTGACGGCGTCCCGCCGGGCATCGAACTGACCGAAGCTGATTTACAGCACGACCTCGACCGTCGTCGCCCGGGCACCTCTCGCTACACCACGCAGCGTCGCGAGCCGGACCAGGTCAAAATTCTTTCCGGCGTCTTCGAAGGCCGCACCACCGGGACCAGCATCGGCCTGCTGATTGAAAACACCGATCAGCGCTCCCAGGACTACGGCGCCATCAAAGACGTGTTCCGTCCCGGCCACGCCGACTACACCTACGAACAAAAATACGGTTTTCGCGACTATCGCGGCGGCGGGCGTTCATCCGCGCGTGAAACCGCGATGCGCGTGGCGGCAGGGGCGATTGCCAAAAAATACCTGCAGCAGAAATTTGGCATCGTTATCCGCGGCTGCCTCACCCAGATGGGCGATGTTCCGCTGGCGATCAAGGACTGGGATCTGGTTGAGCAAAACCCGTTCTTCTGTGCGGATGCCGACAAAATTGATGCGCTGGACGAGCTGATGCGCGGCCTGAAGAAAGAGGGCGACTCTATCGGCGCTAAAGTGACCGTGGTGGCCGATGGCGTACCGCCGGGCTGGGGCGAGCCGGTTTTCGACCGTCTCGACGCAGACATTGCCCACGCGCTGATGAGCATCAACGCGGTGAAGGGAGTGGAAATCGGCGACGGTTTTGACGTGGTTCAGCTCCGCGGCAGCCAGAACCGCGATGAAATTACTGCGCAGGGCTTCCAGAGCAACCACGCCGGGGGCATTCTCGGCGGGATCAGCAGCGGGCAGCAGATTATGGCCACTATCGCGCTGAAGCCGACCTCCAGCATTACCGTGCCGGGCCACACGATTAACCGCTCCGGCGACGAAGTTGAGATGATCACCAAAGGACGTCACGATCCGTGCGTGGGGATCCGCGCGGTGCCGATCGCCGAGGCGATGCTGGCGATCGTGCTGATGGATCACTTCCTGCGCCAGCGCGCGCAGAATGCGGATGTGACGACCACCATTCCACGCTGGTAAACATGAAAAAAACCGCAATTGCTCTGCTGGCGCTGCTCGCCAGTGGAGCCAGCCTCGCCGCCACGCCGTGGCAAAAAATCACCCATCCCGTGGCGGGAAGCGCGCAGTCGATTGGCGCCTTCTCTAACGGCTGCATCGTCGGCGCGCAGGCGCTTCCGCTGCAGTCGGATACGTACCAGGTGATGCGCACCGACCAGCGTCGCTACTTCGGCCACCCTGACCTGGTGCTCTTTATTCAGCGTCTGGGGAATCAGGTGCATAACCTGGGGCTGGGCACGATGCTGATTGGCGACATGGGCATGCCCGCCGGTGGCCGCTTTAACGGCGGACACGCCAGCCACCAGTCCGGGCTGGACGTCGATATCTTCCTCCAGCTGCCGAAAGCGCGCTGGAGTTCAGCCCAGCTGCTGAAGCCGCAGGCGCTGGATCTGGTGGCGCGCGACGGTAAGAGCGTGGTGCCGTCGCTCTGGACGCAGGAAGTCTCCAGCATGATCAAGCTGGCGGCGGAAGATAACGACGTCACGCGGATTTTTGTTAACCCGGCCATCAAGCAGCAGCTTTGTCTGGATGCGGGAACCGACCGCGACTGGCTGCGTAAAGTGCGCCCGTGGTTCCAGCATCGTGCGCACATGCACGTTCGCCTGCGCTGCCCGGCCAACAGCCTCGAATGCGAAGATCAGCCGCTCCCGCCGCCAGGCGACGGCTGCGGGGCGGAACTGCAAAGCTGGTTTGAACCGGCCAAACCCGGAACCTCTAAGCCTGAGAAGAAGACACCGCCTCCGCTGCCGCCTTCCTGCCAGGCGCTACTGGATGAGCATGTACTTTAATGGATAATTTCGTCGATCTGTTTATGGTGACGCCGTGGATGCTGGCGGCACTCTTTTTTGTCGCGATGCTGGCCGGATTCATCGATGCCCTGGCGGGCGGGGGCGGTTTGCTGACCGTTCCGGCACTGCTGGCGGTGGGAATGAGCCCTGCGCAGGCGCTGGCCACCAACAAGCTGCAGGCCTGCGGCGGATCGCTCTCCGCGTCGCTCTACTTTATCCGGCGAAAAGTGGTCAACCTTGCCGATCAGAAACTGAATATTCTGATGACCTTTATCGGCTCGACCTCGGGCGCGCTGCTGGTCCAGCACGTGCAGTCTGATATTTTGCGTCAGATCCTGCCGATTCTGGTTATCTGCATTGGCCTCTACTTTTTGCTGATGCCAAAGCTTGGGGAAGAGGATCGCCAGCGTCGTCTGCACGGCCTGCCGTTTGCGCTTATCGCGGGCGGCTGCGTCGGGTTCTACGATGGGTTTTTCGGCCCCGGCGCGGGCTCGTTTTACGCGCTCGCCTTCGTGACCCTGGCGGGCTTTAACCTCGCAAAATCGACCGCACATGCCAAAGTGCTCAATGCGACCTCGAACGTCGGGGGCCTGCTGCTGTTTATTATCGGCGGTAAGGTCATCTGGGCGACCGGGTTTGTGATGATGGCAGGACAATTTTTAGGCGCGCGCGCAGGTTCGCGTCTGGTATTAAGCAAAGGTCAAACGCTGATCCGCCCGATGATTGTTATCGTCTCGGCGGTGATGAGCGCCAAACTTCTTTATGACAGCCATGGACAGGAGATCCTCACCTGGTTGGGGATGAACTAATGAACAGTACGCATAATTACGAACAGCTGATTGAGATCTTCAACGGCTGTTTTGCCGATGATTTTAATACCCGTCTGATTAAAGGCGACGACGAACCGATCTATCTTCCAGCTGACGACGAGGTTCCGTACAACCGCATCGTGTTCGCGCACGGGTTTTACGCCAGCGGTTTGCACGAGATTTCGCACTGGTGCATTGCGGGGAAAGCGCGTCGCGAACGGGTGGACTTCGGTTACTGGTATTGCCCGGACGGGCGTGATGCCGCAACCCAGGGCCAGTTTGAAGACGTGGAAGTGAAACCCCAGGCGCTGGAGTGGCTGCTGTGCGTGGCAGCGGGTTTCCCGTTCAACGTCAGCTGCGACAACCTCGAGGGTGATTTCGAACCCGACCGTATCGTCTTCCAGCGCCGCGTCCATGCGCAGGTGATGGAATATCTTGAGAAAGGCATCCCGGCACGTCCGGCGCGCCTGATCGAGGCCTTACAGAATTATTACCACACGCCGAAGATCGCGGCGGAATGCTTCCCGTGGCCGGAAGATCTTTAACAGAGGAAAGAAGATGATCGCAGAATTTGAATCGCGCATTCTGGCGTTAATTGATGACATGGTGGAACACGCCAGTGATGATGAGCTGTTCGCCAGCGGTTATCTGCGTGGTCACCTGACGCTCGCGGTAGCCGAGCTGGAAGCAGGTGACGATCACTCTGCCGACGCCGTTCACGCTGAAGTGACCCGCAGCCTGGAAAAAGCCATTCTGGCCGGAGAGCTCTCGCCGCGCGACCAGTCGCTGGTGTTGGGTATGTGGGACAATTTATTCCAGCAGGCGAAAGCGAAGTAAGTGTTTCACCTCCCTCTCCCTGTGGGAGAGGGCAGCACACCGCACCCTACTTAACGCTTTTCCCCTTCAGCAGCTTGCGCACCCACAGGCGGTTCGGGTTCAGCCCGGCAAGCGTAACCCTGTCCAGCGGAATTGGCTCATCGCTCATCTGAGCGGCCAACGCTTCGGCCAGCAGCGGCGCGGAGCACAACCCGCGTGAACCCAGCCCGCCGAGCATAAACAGCTCAGGATAGACCGGCGCCGTGGCCCCCGTTTCCTTGTTGTCTGCAAGCGTCTGATAAACCTCAAGCGTGGCCGCATAGTCCGGCACATTTCCCGCCATCGGCAGATGGTCACGCGTGGCGCAGCGAACGCCGCAGCGCGCTTCACCCGCGCTGACGTCCACCGCTTTCGCCCACTCCGCGTCCGGGAAGCAGTCAATCAGGCGCTGGCGGTTATGCTGCTGATCTTCCTCGCTGTAGCGCATCTCCGTTTCACCGCGATGGTAGCTGGCTCCAATGCAGTGATGGCCATTAGACGGGTTTTGCGGCGTCAGATAGCCGTCATAGCACAGCACCTGGCGCAGCTTGCTCAGTTCGGGCGCGGTCGGGATGTGGCTGACCTGGCCGCCGACCGGACTGAGCAAGCTGCGCCAGGTGCTGTGCTATGACGGCTA
>CAMKZP010000102.1 GCA_946477805.1 uncultured Enterobacter sp. | reverse complement strand
CCGACTCTTTGCCGAGATGGGCTTCAAATGCTTCCGCACGTCTATCGCCTGGACGCGTATCTTCCCGAAGGGAGATGAGCTGGAGCCGAACGAGGCGGGCCTTCAATTTTACGATGACCTGTTCGACGAATGCCTGAAATACGGTATTGAGCCGGTGATCACGCTTTCTCACTTCGAGATGCCGTTCCACCTGGTCACGGAGTACGGCGGCTGGCGCAACCGTAAGCTCATCGATTTCTTCGTTCGCTTCTCAAAAGTCGTCTTCCAGCGCTATCAGCACAAGGTGAAGTACTGGATGACCTTTAACGAGATCAACAACCAGGCCAACTTCCACGAAGACTTCGCGCCGTTTACCAACTCCGGTCTTAAGTACGAGCCGGATGAAGATCGCGAGCCGGTGATGTTCCAGGCGGCGCACTACGAGCTGGTGGCCAGCGCCCTGGCGGTGAAGGCCGGGCGTGACATTAACCCGTCGCTGCACATCGGCTGCATGATTGCCATGTGCCCCATCTATCCGCTGACCTGCGCGCCGGACGACATGATGATGGCGATGAACGCCATGCACCGCCGCTACTGGTTCACCGACGTGCACGTGCGCGGCAAGTACCCGCAGCATCTGCTCAACTACTTTGAGCGCCGGGGGTTCGCGCTGGACATCACCGATGAAGATAAAGCCGCGCTGGCGCAGGGCTGCGTGGACTACATCGGCTTTAGCTATTACATGTCCTTCACCACCAAAGCGACGGCGGACAACCCGCAGCTGGATTACGACGAGAGCAAGAGCCTGGTTTCTAACCCTTACGTGCAGAAATCTGACTGGGGCTGGCAGATCGATCCGGTGGGGCTGCGCTACTCCCTCAACTGGTTCTGGGATCACTACCAGCTGCCGCTGTTCATCGTTGAGAATGGCTTTGGCGCCATCGACGTGCAGGAGAGCGACGGCACGGTAAATGACCAGTACCGCATCGACTACCTCGCCGCGCACATCAGCGAGATGAAAAAAGCGGTGGTGGAAGACGGCGTTGACCTGATGGGCTATACCCCGTGGGGCTGTATCGACCTGGTCTCCGCCGGAACCGGCGAAATGAAAAAACGCTACGGCTTTATCTTTGTTGATAAAGATAACGAAGGGAACGGCACGCTGAACCGCAGCAAGAAGAAATCGTTCGACTGGTATAAGCAGGTCATTGCCAGCAACGGCGAGCAGCTATAATTGCCGGGCAAGCGTTAGCGCACCCGGCAGTACGCCGCACCCAGGCCGGAGCATTGTCTCCGGCTTTTTTGTCTTTGATTGATGTAAGTCAAGCAAGATGGGTATGGCGCAATCCGAAAAAAGCGGTATAATCCGGCGATTTTTTTGTGGCTGCCACCCCCGAAGGAGAAAAAGTATGAAGATTGTTGAAGTGAAACACCCGCTGGTAAAACACAAGCTGGGCCTGATGCGTGAGCATGACATCAGCACGAAACGTTTTCGCGAACTGGCTTCTGAAGTTGGCAGCTTACTGACCTATGAAGCAACCTCCGATCTTGAAACGGAAAAAGTGACCATCGAAGGCTGGAACGGCCCGGTGCAGGTTGAGCAGATCAAAGGCAAGAAAATTACCGTTGTGCCTATCCTGCGTGCGGGTCTGGGCATGATGGAAGGCGTGCTGGAGCACGTCCCTAGCGCGCGTATCAGCGTGGTGGGCATCTACCGTAACGAAGAGACCCTCGAGCCTGTCCCTTACTTCCAGAAGCTGGTGTCTAACATCGACGAGCGCATGGCGCTGGTGGTTGACCCAATGCTTGCAACCGGCGGTTCTATGATCGCAACTATCGACCTGCTGAAAAACGCAGGCTGCAGCAGCATTAAAGTGCTGGTGCTGGTGGCCGCGCCGGAAGGGATTGCCGCGCTGGAAAAAGCGCACCCGGACGTTGAACTCTATACCGCGTCTGTCGATCAGGGGCTGAACGAGCACGGGTATATTATCCCGGGGCTGGGCGATGCCGGCGACAAGATTTTTGGTACGAAATAATCGAATAACGATAAAGAAGCCGACTTTGATAGTCGGCTTTTTTTTGAATAAAACACAAACAACTCATAACGCTTAGAGGAAAACACTATGACGCGCCGTACTATCGGGGTGAGTGAAAGACCGCCGCTTTTACAGACGATCCCGCTTAGTTTACAGCACCTGTTCGCCATGTTTGGCGCGACCGTGCTGGTGCCAATCCTGTTTCACATTAACCCGGCTACCGTGCTGCTGTTCAACGGTGTCGGCACGCTGCTTTACCTTTTCATCTGTAAAGGCAAAATCCCGGCGTATCTGGGTTCCAGCTTTGCCTTTATCTCCCCGGTTCTGCTGCTTCTGCCATTAGGCTACGAAGTGGCGCTGGGCGGCTTTATCATGTGCGGTGCGCTGTTCTGCCTGGTGGCCTTCATTGTGAAAAAAGCCGGGACAGGCTGGCTGGACGTGATGTTCCCGCCTGCGGCGATGGGCGCAATCGTTGCCGTCATCGGCCTGGAGCTGGCGGGTGTCGCGGCCAATATGGCCGGGCTGCTGCCTGCGGACGGGCAATCGCCTGAATCCAAAACCATTATTATTTCGCTGGTGACGCTGGGCGTGACGGTGTTTGGCTCGGTGCTGTTCCGCGGTTTCCTGGCGATTATCCCGATTCTGATCGGGGTGCTGGCGGGCTATGCGCTCTCCTTCGCGATGGGCGTGGTGGATACCACGCCGATTGCACAGGCGCACTGGTTTGCACTGCCAACCTTCTACACGCCGCGCTTTGAATGGTTTGCGATCTTCACCATTCTGCCAGCGGCGCTGGTGGTGATTGCCGAGCACGTTGGGCACCTGGTGGTGACGGCGAATATCGTCAAAAAAGATCTGATCCGCGACCCGGGCCTTCACCGATCTATGTTTGCTAACGGCCTGTCTACCATGATTTCCGGCTTCTTTGGATCCACCCCAAACACCACTTACGGCGAGAACATCGGCGTAATGGCGATTACCCGCGTCTACAGTACCTGGGTGATCGGCGGGGCGGCAATCTTTGCAATTTTGCTCTCCTGCGTGGGCAAACTGGCGGCAGCGATCCAGATTATCCCGGTCCCGGTGATCGGCGGTGTCTCACTGCTGCTCTACGGGGTAATCGGCGCGTCCGGTATTCGCGTGCTGATTGAATCCAAAGTGGATTACAACAAAACGCAGAACCTGATCCTGACTTCTGTGATCCTGATTATCGGCGTGAGCGGCGCGAAGGTTCACATTGGTGCCGCTGAGCTGAAAGGCATGGCGCTGGCGACCATCGTCGGCGTGGGCCTGAGCCTGATCTTCAAGCTGATCTCTGTGCTGCGCCCGGAAGAAGAGGTTCTGGACGCGGATGACGGCGAAAAAACGTCTCGTTGATCGTTAAACCGGGTGGGCGATCCGCCCGGTTCTCTCCTTGCAGGTTCCGTGATAAACTCGTTGCCGATTTTATGTAATATCTGGTTGAGGTATTTCTGAACGGACCGGCACAGCTCTCTCTGCCACTCTATCTTCCTGACGACGAAACTTTCGCGAGTTTCTGGCCGGGCGATAACCCCTCTTTACTGGCCGCGCTGCAAAACGTGCTGCGCCAGGATCACAGCGGATACATCTATATCTGGTCACGCGAAGGCGCGGGGCGCAGCCATCTTCTGCATGCCGCCTGTGCTGAACTCTCAGCGCGGGGCGATGCGGTAGGCTACGTGCCGCTGGATAAGCGTACCTGGTTTGTACCGGAAGTGCTGGAGGGAATGGAACATCTCTCGCTGGTCTGCATCGATAATATCGAATGCGTGGCGGGTGATGAGCCGTGGGAAATGGCGATCTTTAACCTTTATAACCGCATTCTGGAGTCGGGCAAAACCCGGCTGCTGATCACCGGCGATCGTCCACCGCGTCAGCTTAATCTCGGGCTGCCGGATCTGGCATCACGCCTCGACTGGGGGCAAATTTACAAGCTCCAGCCGTTATCGGATGAGGATAAACTTCAGGCGCTCCAGCTGCGCGCCAAGCAGCGCGGGTTTGAACTGCCGGAAGACGTGGGCCGTTTCCTGTTAAAGCGCCTCGACAGGGAAATGCGCACGCTGTTCGACACGCTCGATCAGCTCGATCGCGCCTCCATCACCGCCCAGCGCAAGCTGACTATTCCGTTTGTAAAGGATATTCTTAAGCTGTAGTTGTGCCGGGTGGCGGCTGCGCCTTACCCGGCCTACATATGGCACCCGTAGGCCCGGTAAACGCAGCGCCACCGGGCTTAGAAATCCCCCATCAGATGCTCCACCAGCAGCGGAATCGGCCTTCCCGACGCCACGCTTCTGCCATTCTCACGCCACAGCGCCGTACCGCTGATATCCAGATGCGCCCACGGGATCGTTGGCGGGCAGAAATGATGCAGTAGCCAGGCCGCCGACGCGCTGATCGCCGCATTGTTAGTCGGCGTATTGCACAGATCTGCGATGGTGCTCTCGGTCTGTTTTTTCAGGCGGGCATCCAGCGGCAGCGACCACACCTCGTCTCCGCTCCGTTTACCTGCCCGGGTGAGCGCCTGACGCAGCGGCTCATCCTGCGTCATCAATCCGCTCAGCTCGTACCCCAGCGCCTTCACCACCGCGCCCGTTAAGGTCGCCATATCGATGATATAGCGCGCCTGCGGATGGCGCTGGCTGGCCCAGGCGATAGCGTCCGCCAGCACCAGCCGCCCTTCGGCATCGGTATTGTTAATTTCAACCGTGGTGCCGTTGCAGGCCGTTGCCACCGTACCGGGCTGCATGGCGTCTGGCCCGATGGCGTTTTCCGCCAGCGCCAGCACGCCCATGATGCGAACCGGAAGCCGCAGCTCCGCGACGGCGAGCATCAGCCCCAGCACGTTTGCCGCGCCGCACATGTCGTACTTCATGGTGTACATGCCCGCGCCTTCTTTCAGCCACAGGCCGCCGGTATCAAACGTAATACCTTTCCCGACGTAACAGCGCACCGGGCCGTCAGAAACGCCGTCATAGTGGATAGCCAGCAGGCGCGGCGGGCAGGTCGCCCCCTTGCCGACGGCGTGCAGCAGCCCTAAGCCCTGCTCAACAATCATCTTTTCATCCAGGACTTCGCAGCGCAGGGCAGGGAAGGCGGCACACGCTTTTTGCGCCTCTTCCACCACAAAACGCGGCGTGCAGCGGTCGGAAGGGGTATCCGCCAGACGGCGGGCAACGACCATACCGCGAGCGATGGCCTGCTGGCGGTGGAAGATGGCCTCGAGCTTTTCCTGCTGCTCCGGCAGGCAGAGCGCGGTTATGCGCTCAATCCGGACGGCGTCGCGGGTATTTTTTAGCTGCAGGTCGCTCAGCCGGTGCGCCTGGTTAAACAGAAAACGCAGCACCTGAGCCAGCACAACGTCATCGATC
The DNA here is from genome assembly GCA_946477805.1 of uncultured Enterobacter sp. GTDB lineage: Bacteria > Pseudomonadota > Gammaproteobacteria > Enterobacterales > Enterobacteriaceae > Enterobacter. The sequence goes on along the minus strand of CAMKZP010000102.1, from coordinate 4,205 downwards.
GCCGTGACGTCCAGCACTACCTCCGGGCTAACGGGCGAGGCCAGCAGCGGGCGCAGCGCCGCGAGCAGGCCCTCGGTCAGGCTGTCCTGCCAGAGCGCTTCCGGCAGCAGCGTGATGCGGGCAAAAGGGGCGCAGCCGAAGCGGGCGTCGGCGACGCTTTCCTGTTCACGCATCTCGGTGATAAGCGCCGTTTCGGGCAGCAGGGGACAGGCGGTGCGCGCGATCAAATGGCTCTGCGGCGCTGCCTCTGAAAGTGCATGTATAAACTGATATTTCACCATTATTCTTCCTCAATCGGCGCGCGGATCCGCGCGGCGTAGGCCCGCATCCACTCTTCATCCACGGCCTGATAATGCGTTTTCTCGCGCTGGCGCTCGGTGCGAAATACGGTAAGCGGCTGGCGGGCCGTCGCTACCACAAACGAGAACGTTTTGATGTTCGTTGCCGCGCCGAATTCACCGTGATTATTCATGCACACCATGGAGAGGTCCCCCACGCGGCCGAAGCGCGACATCAGCCTGTCTTCCAGTTCGAACACCACGGAGTCCGCCGCCTGCTGCGGTGACATCCCCTGCGCCATCCGGCGAACGATCTCGTAGCTGGTGCAGCCTTTCATCAGGTCTTCACCGACGCCCGTGGCGGTGGCGGCGCCGGTTTCGCTGTCGCAGTAATAACCTGAGCCAATAATGGGTGAATCACCCAGACGGCCGCGCTTTTTCATAAACAGGCCGCTGGTGGAGGTGGCGACGCTCATTGAGCCCTGCTTATCGAGGCCGATAATCCCCACCGTGTCGTGACCGTCGTAGGGGCTTAACCCCTTATCCAGCGTCTCCCGGCAGCGTTTGCGGTAGTGCTGCATTGCGCGGTCGGTAAGCATGGTTTTGTCGGCAAAGCCCTGGCTCAGCGCCCACTCGCGCGCGCCCTGGCCGACCAGCAGGCTGTTGTAGCGCTGGCGGCTGAGCGCGTGCGCGACGCGTACCGGGTTGGCGATATCCACCAGATTGCCCACGGCGCCAAAGGCCAGGGTGTCGCCATCCATATACGCCGCGTCCAGCTCGACCTCGCCGTTTTCCGTTGGCAGCCCGCCGTAGCCTACGGACTTATAAAACGGGAAGTCCTCGACGGCGGCTACGGCGTCTACCACCGCGCCGGCGACCGGCTTCCCCGCAGCCAGCGCAGACGCAGACTCCGTTACCCCTTCAAGCGCCATTCGCCAGGTTGCAATAATTCCCCACATGCTTTACTCCTGTTTTGCAAGGGTGGTGTCGGTTTGCGTAACGGTGGCAACTTCCGCCGCGCGGTACTGTTTGTCCACGATACGCATAAAAGGCAGGTACAGCATGGCGCCTATCAGCAGGTTGATGAGCTGCATGACGCTGCCGCTAAGATGCCCGGTCACGATAAAACCGCTAATTACCGGCGGCAGCGTCCAGGGGATAAACACCCCGGTGGTGACGGCGACGGCGCCAATTTTCATCGCCGCGTACTGCACGGTGACCAGCACCAGCGGCACCAGGTTGAACGGAATAAGCATGATCGGGTTCATGATCACCGGCAGGCCGAAGAGGATCGGTTCGTTGATATTGAACACCGACGCGCCCGCGCCGAGGCGCGCCACCTCGCGCATGTTTTTACTGCGGGCGAAAATCAGCATCGCGATCACCAGCGACAGCGTTGCGCCCGCGCCGCCCATCCAGATCATGTCAAAAAACTGCTCGGTGATAATGTGCGGCGGCGTCGTTCCGGCCTGAATGGCGGCGATGTTATCGGTCTGGTTTTCCATCCACAGCGGACGAATAATGCCGTTGATCATCGAGCCGGAGTTAATGCCCACGGACCACAGAATAGTGATGCTGAACACCGTCATCAGCGCGCCAAAGTATGAGGTACCGTAGTGGCGCACCGGCGTGGCCACCACCTCGTAAATAAACTGGTGAATGGTCTGGTAGTGGGTGTTCTCAAAGACGATGCGGATCCCCAGAACCAGAATCATCACCAGCAGGGCCGGGATCAGCGCCGCGAAAGATTCCTGCACCGCGGGCGGCACGCCGTCCGGCATTTTAATCACCAGATTTTTGCGCTTCAGCCAGCAGAAGAGCTCCGTCCACAGCAGCGAGCCAATCATCGCCACGAACAATCCTTTGCTGCCAATCCACTCCACCGGTATTACGGTAATGCCGCCGTTTTCAGCGACTTTGATGAACGGCGTGAGGATCAGAAAGGCAACCAGCGCCAGAATGCCGCAGGAGATGCGGTCTTCCCCGTAGTGCTCCGCCAGCCGGAACGCCACTAGGAAGCTGATGAACAAAGACATGGTCGAGAACACCGCGTTGAACGGGATTTCGATAATGGCGCTCCAGCTCTCACCAAAGGCCTGAGACATAAACTGCTGATAGGCCTGATTTGGGAACGACGAGATCACCAGCAGAACGGAGCCGACGATGATAAACGGCATGAATGAAACGTAGGCGCCCCGAATAGCACCCAGATGACGCTGCTGGGCCGTTTTGGCCGCCAGCGGCATCAGTTTTGCTTCAAGAAATCCCAGAACATTGTTCATTGTGAACTCCGTACAAGATTGAGTGGCGTGGTTTGTGTTATGTGTGTGGATTATCAGTGAAGCGTGGCGGGCGAAAGGTGAAACCGGTCACAAAGCATTCGCTGGTTTTATATAAATCTCACAAGATTGGTTTCGGAGATCCTTGCGATGGAAATAAAGCTGCACGCCAATGCCACCACTACGCCACGGATCCGTCGCTACCTTCAGCAGTCTGATAAAAGCGACAGAGAGCTGGCCGTTGAGCTTGGGATCTCGGTGACTACGGTCAGGCGCTGGCGCAATCGCGAACAGGTTTCTGACAACCAGACGACGCCGAAAGTGATACACAAAGCGATGAGACAGGAACAGATAGCCCTGGTGAATGCCCTGCGCGACACGCTGGGCGCACCGCTGGACGAGCTGCTGCTTCTGGTGAATGAGGTGCTCGGGATTGCCGTTTCCCGGGCAACGCTGAACCGCTATCTGAAACCCGCCGCAGCGAAACAGAAGGGGACGCCGCTGCAGGGGAAAAAGGCGCTCCGGGCCGGCGTGTTGCCGCGCCAGCTGATGCTTCATCATCAGCCGTTATCGCTGCATATGGACGACGGCGGGGAGCAACACCTGCTGTGGGCGCGCGAGCCGGTAAGCGGCTGGTGCTACGCCCGGATTTATGCGGGGCTATCGCCTCAGCTGGTCACCCGCTGGACGCGTGAGCTGCTCGACGCGTGCCCGGCTCTGATACAATCTGTTGAGACTTTTGGTTTCGAGGTGCTGCTGCCAGAGCGGGACCTCGCCGTGACGATGCATCCGCAAAAACGCAGCGCGGTGCAGGTCGCCGTGCCCCTGCGTGACATCATCCCGCGCGTGAAAAACGAGCCCGTCGCAGAGGTGCTGGTTCAGCTGTGCGAATCTTACAACCGCGGGAAGGCGCAGAAAAAGCTGGGAGAAAGCACGCCGCAGGCTTTTCTCGAAGCGCTGCGGCGAGGTGTTTAGAGGATGTCGAGCACCGCTTCCGGCGGGCGACCAATGCGCGCTCTGCCGTTAGCGACGACAATCGGGCGTTCGATAAGCTTCGGATTATCGACCATCGCCTGAATCAGCTCCTCTTCCGTAAGATGCGCGTCGTCCAGCGCGAACGATTTATAGAGATCTTCTTTCTGGCGCATCAGCTCGCGCGCGCTTGCCATTCCCAGCATCTGCAGCAGCTGGCCTATCGTCCGGGCGTCCGGCGGCGTGTCCAGATACAGCACCACCTCCGGATCCACGCCGCTAGACTTCAGCAGGTTCAGGGTGTCGCGGCTCTTTGAGCAGCGAGGGTTATGGTAGATTTTTACCGCGTCTGTCATGACTTCTCCTTATTACATCTTCTCGTACGGCTTGAAGCGCTGCTGCAGGCCGCGCAGCTGGTCGATACGCGCATCGTAGCGCGCCTGCTGCAGGCTGCCGAGCTTCACCTGCGAGCTGGCGCTGCTCAGCAGGGAAATAGCCTGATCGAGCCTACCTACCAGCGCGAAACCTTCGGCCCGTGCCGCCAGCTCCTGATCGCGGTTGCCGAGCCGGGCCTGCGTCTGCGCCAGCAGATCCCAGCCGTTTTGATCGTCTTTGTTGTTAAAGGTGTAGCGATTCAGGATGACTGCCGCTTCTTTCGGCTGACCGCCCTGCAGGT
>CAMKZP010000101.1 GCA_946477805.1 uncultured Enterobacter sp. | reverse complement strand
CGTCGGCAGCGTCAGATGTGTATAAGAGACAGCTATATATTTAGCATTAAGCCATGAAAAATGACTACATTTTTGAATTACTCAACGAAGCAGAATTATTCAGAAAAAGAGAGATAAGAAAAAACCGAGAAGAGGAATGGGGACTATAAATAGCAAAAAAGCGCATAACACATTGAAAAGTAAATATTAACAACGGCCATTCACACAATAACACAAAGTGTATTGACAGAAATTTACCGGTTCACTAAAGTATGTTCCAATTTAGTTCAAAATGACTCCCTTGTAATAATTAATTACATCTCATCTACCACACTTCTTTAAACCGATTTGCGTTACTGGCGGTATAGATTACCGTATTCTGAATATTGCGATGTCCTAAATAATCCTGAATAAGCCGGGTATCTATTCCTCTGTCGGCGAGTGCAAAGCCACACCCATGCCGCAGCATATGAGGATGAGCATTAATCGTTAAATTTGCTGCCTGACTATAATTTCTGATTAACCAGTAAATTCGCTGCCGGGATAATTTAGCCCCGCGGTTTGAGAGAAATAACCAGTCTGAATCCGCGCCGCGATATTCTTTTCGTTTATTCATCCACAGCATTAACGATTTCCGTTCACGTCGGTAAAGAGGATGCACGGTTGAAAAACCATTTTTCAGCCGGTGTATATAGATATTATTTCCTTCTATATCGATATCAGACAGCCGCCAGCTGCTGATCTCACTCACCCTGCAACCATGGATGAAGCACATCCAGATCAAGCAGTAGTCCCGCTCCGCATGCTTACCCCGCAGCGTGGCCTCCAGCAGCTTCTCAACTTCGGACGGCGTCAGGTATTTGCGATTTTTCATAGTGCCTCTTCATGTAAATGTGGTTCCAGTTAAGCATTGCTTACGGTAGTACTCGCCTAAAACGCTTTCAAATATTGATGTGTCTCTCCTGATAAGGCCAGAGGTTTAAATGATCGGTGTAATAAAAGCGCTAAGTTTCCTTAACGTGCTTATAATTCCTCCTTAAGATAATACATAGATATAATGGCGTCCGGATTTTAAATATACGTGCTAACAGACAATACATCAAATAAAAGGCCATGAACGTACTATCGAATGAAACCTGAAAAAAACCTGTGGATATAAAATACGCACCTGGAAAACGCGTTAAATCTGACCGCCTTTCGTTAACTGAACGGCGAGTTTTTATTCTCGCCCAAATGGTCCCCGTCAGTAAAACAGGACGCTAATGCGTTATTTTTGACTATTTTTTCAGCACGAATACGTTCTTATTCCGCTCTGGAGAGGCTTTGGCAAGGATTTTTCTGAGGTGAGCTTCCTCTTTTGGCAGAGAACTCGGGGTTATTTTTCACGAACGGAATAGATTTGCAGTGATTATCGCACTTTTTGTTTCGACAGTATGGCGATCGATGCCCGAAGCAGGCAGGAAGAGCGGGCGCAGGCAAAGAAAAGGGCAGGAACAACCTGAGGGATAATCGGGAATAAAAAAAAACAGGACGGTAAACGTCCTGTTTCAGCCGGGCAGAGGGAGAACGGGGATCAGGCCGACAGGCCGCCGTCCAGGATGAGGTTTTGCCCGGTCATATAGCTGCTTTCATCGCTGACGAGCCATGCAACGGCGTTGGCAACTTCCGTGACTTTCCCAAAGCGTTTCATCGGGATTGTCTTACGCAGCGCTGCCAGCTTCTCCTTCGGCATATCGTTCATGATGTCGGTATCAATATAGCCGGGAAGCAGGCAGTTGACCCGCACGCCGAAGCGCCCTAACTCCACCGAAAGCGTCCGCGCCAGCCCTATCATTGCCGCTTTACTTGCCCCGTAGGCGCTCTGGCCGCTATTGCCTTTCACGCCGGTGACCGATGACATCAGCACCACCGAGCCGCCGCCCTCCATCATCATGGGTTCCAGCAGCAGATGGTTCCAGTAAAAGATGGCGTTAAGATTGGTATCCATAACCTTGCGCCAGTTCAGCGGACTTTGATGGATATGCAGCGCATCAAGGGTGATGCCGGCATTATGTACAACGGCGTGGGGCGCACCGTAGCGCGCCAGCAGATCGGCGGCCAGTCTGGAAACCGCCTGCTCGTCACTGCCGTCACACTGGAAGCCCTCTACCCGGCCGGGCAAGCTCTCGCAGGCGCGCGTCAGCTCGTGCGCCGCGTGTCCGTCCTTGCACCAGGTGAATACCACATTCCACTGTTTTGCCAGGCGTAAAACCGCGGCACGTCCTATCCCGCGGCTCCCGCCTGTGACTAAAATCCATTGATTACGCATAGGCTATTGGCTTTTTTCGCTGAGATGCTCACACAGCTCTTTGAGCGTCATGTTCACATTGTTGATAAAGACATCGGCTTCAATCGTGACCCCAAACTCCTTCTTCGCCAGCACCATAAGCTCAACGTAATCCAGACTATCGAGACGCAGCTGATAGAGCGGCATATCGGGATTGAGGTCGGTCATTTCCAGGTCTTTTGCATCGCACAGCATCTCGCAAACCTTGTCGTACACTTCATCATATTGCGCCATGTGTTATTCCTTTAATTAAGTCAGTTAGTCGTGTTGTTTTTATTTCACCAGCGGCCCGGTTCTTAACGTAACCGTGACGGAGATGAGGGGTTCATTCACTCGCCATGCCTCAATAGCGGCGACAAGCACCAGCCCGGACGCTTTTTCACCCATTACCAGCGTCGGCAGAATGGAAAAATGCAGCGCATCCAGCGCTGAGCCGTCCCCCGCGAGCCGGAGCAGCTGCGGGGAGAAGCGGGTTTCATGATGGGTCTGAACAACCTGTACCAGGCTGAAAACGTCCCCGAGGCTGTCAGGCTGATGCTCCGGGATGATGCCCCGCACGGTCTCAAGGGTTTCCGGCGCGTTGACCAGCTGGCGGAAAAGTACCGCGTCATAGAAACTCCACAGCGGAGCAGGCTCACTCTCTACCGCCAGAAATTGATCGTACAGCGCCGCCAGCGCCTCCCCGCGAAGGGTGTTCGCCTGGGTTGCAGGGGTTAATACCAGCGGTTTACTCTCACCGAGTTTGCTGCTGATGTGGGTGCTCTGCGCGTCCACGCTGCACAATTTGCCGCCGATCTGGCTCCCCGCTTCGCTCAGCTCCAGCCGGTAGGGCATGCCGCAAACAACCGGAGCACGCAGGCGGCTGCTGAACAGCAGACCGCCGGACGATAACGTCCGTTTTGCCATCGCCTGGCTGAGCCCGGATTTCACATCCAGCAGAGCACGCATCCCGTGGACGCATACCCCTTCCAGACCGAGGCGCTTCGCCTCGGCGGCATCAAAATGGATCGGGTTATAGTCCCCGGAAAAGGCGGCCCAGCGCTCGGCGTCACGCTGGGTGTAGCATAACGACATCATTGCCCCCGCCCGATAACCAGCGCAGCGTTGGCGCCGCCGAACCCGAAGCTCAGGTTGAGCGTGATATTCAGCGCTGCAGGGCGGTGAATATTGGGTATGTAATCCAGATCGCAGGCAGGATCCGGCACGTCAAGGTGGCAGGTCGCGGGCATAATCTGATGCTGTAGAGCCTGCAGGCAGACGATAGATTCAAAACTGCCCGCCGCCGCAATGAGATGGCCGGTGTACGATTTGGTGCTCGAACACGGCGTGGCATACGCCGCCTCTTCACCCAGCGCAATTTTGATCGCCTCGGTTTCATTGAGGTCGTTCAGCGGGGTGGATGTCCCGTGCGCGTTAATGTAATCCAGCTCGCTGGCGTCAATGCCCGCCTGCTCCAGCGCGCGGCGGATCGTCTGCACGCGCGCAATTTTATCCTCGGCCGGTGCGGTAAAATCAAAGGCGTCGGAGTAGTTTCCATACCCGAGAATTTCGCCGAGGATGGTTGCGCCTCGGGCAATGGCTGACTCACGCTCCTCCAGGCACAGCACGGCCGCCCCTTCGCTGAGGACAAAGCCGTTTCGGTGCTGGCTAAACGGACAGCAGGCGCGGGTTAACGATTCCTGCTCGCTCGCCAGCGCGCCCAGAACGTCAATATTCCATACGGCGGAGTCAGAACGCAGGGACTCTCCCGCGCCCGCCAGCATCATCTTTGAGCGTCCGTTACGGATAAGCTCAAACGCATCGCCAATGGCGATAGTCCCGGTTGCACAGGCCGCTATGGGGGTGTTCTGATAGCCGCGAAGCCCCCAGTGAAGGCTGACCGCCGCGGTGGCAGAGTTAGGCATTGAGAAAAAACAGCCGAACGGCGAGCCCACGCCCGTGCGCATAAAGTCCTCATAATGCACCTGGGTTTCGTCCTGCCCGGCCCAGCCGGTCCCCATGATGACGCCGCAGTCCTGCAGGTCGTAATAGCGCTCTGGCTTTTCATCGCCAAACGCCATCTGCATCGCTTCCCGGGCGGAAGCGAGCGTCAGGCGCGCATAGCGCGGCAGTCGACGGCGGATAGCGGCAGGCACCCCTTTAAGGGAAGGCTCTTCATCGATGAGCCCATAGAAACGTGATTTGATCCCCGCGGCTGATTTATCGCAGTAACGATAGCCAGGCTTGTAGTCCATAATGGCCGCCCAGCTTTCAGATGCGTTCATCCCCAGCGGGGTGACCGCGCCATAACCCGTGACCACCACCCGACGCGGCGCGCGCGTGGTCTGGAAAATATCCGTTTGCATGATTTATCCTTTTTGCATCCCTGTATCGTCTTCCCCGCCCCCCAGCGCCAGCCAGAGTTTCATCGTGGAATACAGGTAGTTGTATTGGGTTTTTACCAGCGTGTTTTCGCTGTCCAGCAGCGTGTTTTGCGCGTCCAGCAGCGTTTGGTACACCACGGCACCGTGACGATACTGGCTTTCCACCAGCGCCAGGCGCCGCTGGCTCAGCGCAAGGTCCTCCAGCTGTCGCTGTTTTTCCTGCTGCCAGGTCAGGCGCTGCGACATGGCGTTATCGATATCCTGCAGGGCGCTGTAGGCGGCGTTTTTGAACTGGATCGCCGCGGTTTGAACGTCCAGATCGGACTGCTCAATGGTCAGACGCACCTTATTCCACTGGATAAACGGCAGCTCAAGGGCAGACCCCAGCGTTCTGCTCGGGTTGCTGAACCACTGCTGAAACACCGCAGCACCGGCGTTGAGCGAGGCGTTGACCGTCAGCGAGGGATAGAAGCTCAGCCGGGCAACGTCCGAACCGGCCAGCGCCGCCCGCAGGTTTAGCTCCGCCGACTGCACGTCCGGCCTTTTGGCAATGACCTCCAGCGGCATGCGCGTCGCAACGGGCACGCTCTGGTGGATATCGAGCGCCTGCCGTTCAGCGGGGTATTGGCCCGGCGGACGACTGAGTAAAATCGTGAGCGCATTACGGCTTTCATCACGCTGCTGGTAGAGATCCCGCAGGCTGTTTTCCCGGCTGATGACCGTTTGCTGCGCCTGCAAATAATCGAGCTGGCCCAGCTCCCCGGCCTGCCAGCGGGAGGTCACCATCTCCAGCGTCTCTCGGGCAATTTCCAGGCTTCGCTGCAAATTGCCAATCTGCTGGTTATCGCTGGCAATTTGCCAGTAAAGCTGGGATGTCGTGCCGATGAGCGTCAGCGCAGTGGCCCGTAAATCCTGCTCAGAGGCCTTCGCAAGCCACTCGGATTGTTCGCGCGTCCGGGCCAGTTTTCCCCACAGATCCAGCTCGTACGAAGCCGTCAGCGCATTGCTGTAGCTCTCCACCGGCGTCGTATTTCGACGTAAGTTCTGGGTATTCCCGGCGGTAGCATTCGCGGAAAAATCGGGCGTCAGGTTGAGATCGGACAGCCCCGATGCCAGCAGCGCCTGCTTCAGTTTTATGCCAGCCAGCGCCAGATCGTTATTGCTCTGCAGAGTGGCGGCGATCAGCCTCGACAGCTGCGGATCGCCGAAGTTATCCCACCAGCGCGGGGTAAACGTCGCCACGCCTTCGCCGGTATCCGCTACTCGCCAGGCATCAGGCACCGAAAGCAGCGGGCGCTGGTAGTCACTCTTCAGCGCCTGTCCGCAGCCGGTCAACATCAGCGTCGTCAGCGCCGTTAAAACGAGACAGCGTTTATTCATTCTCGCGCCAGCGCCTCCGTAGGGTGCAAACGGGCCGCGTTACGGGCCGGGAAAAAGCCAAACCCGAGCCCGATAAGCGCGGAGAAACCGCAGGCCAGAAGGACAGGTGGCCAGGTGAATATCATGGTGAACTCCTGGGTAACCTGAGAAAAAATCAGCCCCGCCACGCCGGATCCGACAATGCCGATCAGCCCGCCGAGGGTGCAGATAACCATCGCTTCGATCAGGAACTGGCGCATGATGTCCCCGGGACGAGCGCCGACCGAGAGGCGAATGCCAATTTCATGGGTACGCTCCGTCACGGAAACCAGCATGATGTTCATCACCCCTACGCCACCGACCAGCAGAGAGATCCCGGCAATAGCGGTGATCAGCAGCGTCATCGACTCGGACGTTTTGCGGATCGTTTTGGTCAGCTGATCGTTGGTCATGGTGAAGAAGTCGCGTTTGCCGTGGGCTGAATCCAGCAGTTGCTCAACGCGCTTCTGGGCATCCTCTATCGGATAACCGTCGGCAATTCGCAGGGTGATGGACTGCAGCGGCGTATCGCCCGACATGCGTTCCAGCAGCGAGGTGTAGGGGATCCATGCGCCGAGCTGCTCGCCGATGTACTTAGGCCCTTTTTTATCGGCCACGCCAATAATGCGGAGCGGCACCCCTGAGAGCTGAATAATTTCGCCCAGCGGATCCTGCCCGTCGGCAAACAGCGTGCTGCGCACGTTAGGATCGATAATGACCACGGGCTCACGCTCCTCGAGATCGCGCGGCGTAAAGTGATTTCCGGCCACAAAGTGCAGCCCCTGCACGCGGAAGAAGCCGTTGCTGACGCCTGAAAGCGAAACCAGCACCTGCTTCCCGCCCCGGATCGCCCTTACGGTTTTGCTGACCACGGGTGATAGGCTGTCGATAAAAGGCTGCTTGCCGAGGAGTTCCACGTCGTACAGCGTCAGCGAACGCTCGAAATCCGGGCGCGGCCGATCCCAGCCCAGGCCGGGCTGGATCTCGATAGTACTGGTGCCTAGCTGGCTTATCTGGCTGAGAATATTTTGTCTCGCCCCCTCACCGACCGCCATAGAGGAGACGACGGAGGAGATACCGATAATGATGCCGAGCATCGAGAGAAAAGCGCGGATCCGGTGACCCAGCAGAGACCGCCACGCCATGCGTACGGCCTCCTTAACGCTCTGCCAGACCGGCGTTCGCCCCATGGTTCCCGTGGAGGGTAAGCCTTGCGATCCCCCCTGCCGCACGGCGTTATTGGGCCGATCGGCCACAATCTGGCCATCGTGAATTTCCACGATCCGCTGACACTGCTCCGCGATACTGCGATCGTGGGTCACGATGATCAGCGTGTGCCCGGCCTGATGCAGCCCGTGCAGGATAGCCATCAGCTCCTGGCCGCTGGTGCTGTCAAGGGCACCCGTAGGCTCATCTGCGAGGATCACCGGCGCGCCGTTCATCAGCGCGCGAGCGATACTGACGCGCTGCTGCTGGCCGCCAGACAGCTGGGCCGGACGGTAATGCATACGGTTACCTAACCCCAGCCGATTCAGGAGATACTCCGCGCGCGACTGACGTCCCGCTGCCGGCATGTCGGTATACAGCGCCGGGATCATCACGTTTTCAACGGCCGTCAGGTACGGCATCAGGTGATAGCGCTGAAAGATAAATCCCAGATATTGGCTGCGCAGCTGCGCCAGCTGCTCGCTGCTGGCCACCTGCGTCGGCACATCCATAATGCGCATTTCCCCTTCCGACGGGGTATCCAGGCAGCCAAGAATGTTCATCAGCGTGGATTTACCGGAGCCCGATGCGCCGATAATGGCGACCATCTCCCCGGCGTGCACGCTCAGCGAAATATCCTTCAGGACGGTGACCGCGGCGTTGCCCGACCCAAAGCGGCGAGAAATATGCGAAAGCTCGATAATGGGTGAATTAGCCATTGAGGGTGCCTGCCGTATTTTGCACCACCACCCGCTCGCCTTCGCGCAGGCCGTCTTTGACCTCGACGTACTGCCGGTCGTTGATGCCCACGTGGATAAGACGCTGCTCAGGGACATCGCCGTTCATCACCTGAACATAATAGGCGTTGCTCCCCTGCGGCTGGCCGAGCGCCATCACGGGCAGGCGTAACACGTTTTTTGCCTGCTCGGTGACGATAAATACCTGAGCCGTCATCGAGGTGCGCAGCCGGTGATCGGGATTCGGGACGCTGAATACCCCGTTGTAATAGACGGCGGAAGGCTGCTGGGACTGGGCGCTCGCGCTTTCGTCCTGCAGGGCGTCGTTAGGGGCATCCTGCAGAGCGCCCATCACGCTTTGATAGCGATGCTTCGGCTCGGCAACCACATAAAACGACAGCGGCTGCCCGGGATGAACTTTCAGAACATCGGTTTCCGAAATGCGGGTCTGCACGGTCATGACGTCAACGTTAGCCAGCACCAGAATGGTCGGTGCGGTTTGAGAGGAGACAACCGTCTGGCCCTCTTTGGTGACGATCCCTAATACCTGGCCATCCACCGGTGCCAGAATACGCGTGTATCCCAGGTTCGCTTTTGCCGTTTCCAGCGCCATTTGCGCCTGCACGATCTGCGCTTCATTGACCTTTATTTGAGCTTTCTGGGTATCGACCTTCGCCTGCGCCTGCTCCAGATTGCTTTTCACGCCCGATCCATCCCTATCCAGCTGGAGCTGACGTTTCAGCTCAAGCTGGTACTGGGTCAGGGTATACAGCGACGCCTGCTTCTGGGCGGTGGCGCTTTCCAGCTCGGCCTCAGATTTTCGCAGCTCACTCTGCTGCAGCGTGGGGTCAATTTCAGCCAGCAGCTGGCCCTTGCTCACCCTGTCCCCGGCGCGAACGTAGAGCTTCTTTAACTGACCGTTGACCTGCGCCCCGACGTTCACCTGAACGGAAGGTTTAAGGATCCCGGTCGCCAGCACGGTTTTTTCAATGTCACCGCGATCGATCGCCTGCGTCACCACCGGCTCGGCGGGTTCGGCAATCAGGGTATGTACTGCCCATGCGCCAGCCGCCAGCAGGATGACCACCAGCGCCGTCAGCGCATAAAGCGCTTTGGGGCGTCGGGTGACGCGCGCCAAAAAGGTCTTCAGTGGGTTGCTCACGCCAGCGCTCCCTGAGGTTCCCGGGCCGCATCAGCCGCAGCCGCAATCTCTTTCACCTGCCCCTCTTTCAGCACGCAGACGCGGTCAAAGAGCGGCAGCGCCGTTTCGCTGTGCGTAACGGCAATCAGCGTTTTTCCATACTCACGACAGTGTTCGATCAGGGTTTGCATCACCTGCAGCGCGGTCTGTTCATCGAGGTTGGCGGTGGGTTCATCCAGCACCATGATCGGGCAATCGCTGTACATCGCACGCGCCAGCATTAGCCGCTGACGCTGGCCAAGAGAGAGGGCGGGATGGCTTTCACGAATGAGCGCGTTTTGCTTTCCTGGAAGACGATCGATCGCCTCGGAGAGCATCAGCCCGCGCAGGGATTTATCGATACGCTGCTGTTTTACGGCGTTGTGGTCGCTGTCGAACAGGGTGATATTTTGCAACACGCTGGTGTTGAACAGGCTGTCCTCCTGGCTCTGCAGGAAAAACAGCTTTTGCGCCTGCCGGATAGTGACCGG
>CAMKZP010000100.1 GCA_946477805.1 uncultured Enterobacter sp. | reverse complement strand
ACGTACAGCCATCTTTCGTTACCCTTTATTCAAATTCATCCCAGCCGTCGAGCTGGCGTCGTTCCTGCTGCATCTCTCGCTGGAAGATCTCTTCCAGCTCGCGGCGCGCTTCCCGCACGCGGGAGATCTGCGCCGTATCGCTGTGCACCGGCATCAGCTCGCGCAGCATCCGCATATCCAGCCTGCGGAAGTGCATCTGGGCACGCTGGGCCTGATGCGGATGCATGCCCAGCGACACCAGTGCCTTACGGCCCAGCTCCAGCGCGCTGGAAAAGGTCTCACGGGAGAAGTGTTTCACACCCGCCTGCAAAAGTTCGTGAGCTTCAACACGTCCGCGCGCCCGCGCCAGAATATGCAGGTGCGGGAAATGCTGCTGGCAAAGCTCCACCAGCTTCATCGTATCTTCCGGATCGTTACAGGTGATGACGATAGACTCGGCCGCTTCCGCCCCGGCGGAGCGCAGCAGCTCAAGCTGTGTGGCGTCCCCGTAGTAAACCTTATAGCCATACTTGCGCATCAGGTTGACCGCGCTGATGTCGCGTTCCAGCACCGTGATGCGCATTTTGTTGGCCATCAGCAGGCGGCCAATCACCTGCCCGAAGCGGCCAAAACCGACGACAATCACCTGCGGTTTGTCATCTTCCACCCACGGAGCTTCATCTTCATCATCCGCCGGGTTCAGGCGGCGGGAGAGCAGCTTATCCACCAGCTTCATCAACAGCGGCGTGGTCATCATCGACAGCGTCACCGTCACCAGCAGCAGCGCCATCTGGTCATCCTTGAACAGCTTCTGTGACGATGCGGTTGAGAACAACACAAAGGCGAATTCTCCCCCCTGGCTTAACACGCTGGCAAACTGCATTCTTTCAGAGCTGCGCAGCCCATAAACGCGCGCCAGCACGTACAACACCAGCGTTTTTACCGCGATCAGCACGGCGACGCTCACCATCACCCACAGCAGATGGGTATAAAGCACGCCCAGGTTCAGCGCCATGCCGACCGAAATAAAGAACAGCCCCAGCAGCAGCCCCTTAAAAGGATCGATGGCGGTCTCCAGCTCGTGGCGATACTCACTCTCAGCAAGCAGCACCCCGGCGATAAAGGTGCCCAGCGCCATCGACAGCCCCAGCGCGTCCATAAACAGCGCGGACCCGAGCACCAGCAGCAACGTCGCGGCGGTAAACACCTCGCGCACGCCGGAGGCGGCAATAAAGCGGAACACCGGGCGCAGCAGGAAGCGTCCGCCAATCAGCATCCCCGCGAAGGCCAACACCTTCATGGAGACTTTCACCCAGTCGAAATGATCGTCGCCCGAACCGGCCAGCAGCGGCACCAGCGCCAGCGCCGGGATCACCGCCAAATCCTGAAACAGCAGCACGGAAAAGCCCAGCTGACCGGCTTCGTTACGGTTCATGCCTTTGTCGCGCATCAGCTGCAGCGCCATCGCCGTGGACGACATGGCGAGGCCAATCCCGCCGACCGTCGCCGCCTGCCAGGAGAAATCCGTCAGCATAAGCAGCCCGGCAAGGATCGCCGCGCTGAACAACACCTGCGCCGCGCCCACGCCGAAGATAGAGCGGCGAAGCTGCCACAGCTTGGACGGGTTAAGCTCCAGGCCGATGATAAACATCAGGAAGACGACGCCCAGCTCGGAGAAGTGGAGGATCTCATCCACGTCGCTGATAAACCCCAGCCCCCACGGACCAATCGCAATACCCGCCAACAGATAGCCCAGCACCGCACCGATGCCGATGCGTGCGGCCAGCGGCACCGCGACAACCGCCGCGAATAAAAACAGCACCCCGGCAAGGAGCAAATTCGATCCTTCCATCAGCGACCTCCTGCCGGAATCGGTGACGCCAGCCATTCCCCGTAGGCCCGGGCGTGGCTTGCCAGCGCCTCAGGCTGCTGGCGGCGCGCCCAGTAGACAATAATCGGGCTCATCCAGTGCATGCGGCACATCGCTGCCGTTAGCTCGAACGGCCGCAGAATATCGCTCATCGGATAGCGGTTCAGCCCGTCATGACGGTAAGCGCTCTCCGGCTCACCGGTCGTAATGACGCTACGCCAGTACTTTCCCGCGAGCTGGTTGCCTCCCACCCCGCTGGAAAAGCCCCGGCTCAGCACCCGGTCCAGCCACTCTTTCAGCAGGGCCGGACAGCTATAGGTGTAAAGCGGATGCTGGAACACAATCACGTCATGCTGACGCAGCAGCTCCTGCTCGTGTGGAATATCGATAAAGAAATCAGGATAGTGCGCGTAGAGATCGTGCACCGTTACGTTGCTGAGCTGTGTGGCCGGCTTAAGCAGCACCCGGTTCGCCACCGAGTCCTGTGATTCCGGATGGGCATACAGCAGCAGCACTTTCGCTGTCTGAGACATCACTCCCCTCCCGGTTCTGTTTTTGTGTATTGTTGTCGTTTTGGGCTACCATGGCGCCCCGGTGGGGAAAATGGCCCACACCTTACATTATCATAATGACAAATTAACATAGTCGGAACATACGGCGCTTCTATGATTGTTTTCTCCTCGTTACAAATTCGTCGCGGCGTGCGCGTTCTGCTGGATAACGCGACCGCTACCATCAACCCGGGCCAGAAAGTGGGTCTGGTCGGCAAAAACGGCTGCGGTAAATCCACCCTCCTCGCCCTGCTGAAAAACGAGATTAGCGCTGACGGCGGTAACTTTACCTACCCGGGAAACTGGCAGCTCGCGTGGGTAAACCAGGAGACGCCCGCGCTGAGCGAACCGGCGCTCGACTATGTTATCGACGGCGACCGTGAATACCGCAGGCTCGAAGCGGAACTCAACGCCGCCAACGAGCGCAACGACGGCCACGCTATCGCGACCGTACACGGCAAGCTGGACGCCATCGACGCCTGGACCATCCGCTCCCGCGCCTCCAGCCTGCTACACGGCCTGGGCTTTAGCAACGAACAGCTCGAACGCCCGGTGAGCGACTTTTCCGGCGGCTGGCGCATGCGCCTTAACCTGGCCCAGGCGCTGATCTGCCGCTCTGACCTGCTGCTGCTTGATGAACCGACCAACCACCTCGATCTCGATGCGGTTATTTGGCTGGAGAAGTGGCTGAAGAGCTATCAGGGCACTCTGATTCTGATCTCCCACGACCGCGACTTCCTCGACCCGGTGGTGGATAAAATCATTCATATCGAACAGCAAACGATGTTCGAGTACACCGGCAACTACAGCTCCTTCGAGCGCCAGCGCGCGACGCGTCTTGCGCAGCAGCAGTCCATGTACGAAAGCCAGCAGCAGCGCGTCGCGCATCTGCAGAGCTTTGTGGACCGCTTCAAAGCCAAGGCGTCGAAAGCGAAGCAGGCCCAGAGCCGCATCAAGATGCTGGAACGCATGGAGATGATCGCCCCGGCCCACGTCGATAACCCGTTCCACTTCAGCTTCCGCGCGCCGGAAAGCCTGCCAAACCCGCTTCTGAAAATGGAAAAGGTCAGCGCTGGCTACGCCGATCGCATTATTCTCGACTCCATTAAGCTCAACCTGGTCCCGGGTTCGCGTATCGGTCTGCTGGGGCGTAACGGCGCCGGTAAGTCCACGCTGATCAAACTGCTGGCGGGCGAGCTTAGCCCGCTCAGCGGCGAAATCGGCCTGGCGAAGGGCATCAAGCTTGGCTATTTCGCTCAGCATCAGCTGGAATTTTTACGCGCGGATGAATCGCCGATTCAGCACCTGGCGCGTCTGGCGCCGCAGGAGATGGAGCAGAAGCTGCGCGACTACCTCGGCGGCTTCGGCTTCCAGGGTGATAAGGTCACGGAAAACACCGAGCGTTTCTCCGGCGGCGAAAAGGCTCGTCTGGTGCTGGCGCTGATCGTCTGGCAGCGGCCGAACCTGCTGCTGCTCGATGAACCGACAAACCATCTGGATCTCGACATGCGTCAGGCGCTGACCGAAGCGCTGATTGAGTTCGAGGGCGCGCTGGTTGTCGTCTCGCACGACCGTCACCTGATCCGCTCCACCACGGACGATCTCTACCTGGTCCACGGCGGCAAAGTCGAACCGTTCGACGGCGACCTGGAGGACTATCAGCAGTGGCTGACGGACGTGCAAAAGCAGGAAAACCAGCCGGACGAGTCGGCAAAAGACAACGCTAACAGCGCGCAGTCGCGTAAAGATCAGAAGCGCCGTGAGGCGGAGCTGCGCACCCAGACGCAGCCGCTGCGTAAAGAGATTGCCCGTCTTGAAAAAGAGATGGAAAAGCTCAACACCACGCTGGCCGCCGTCGAAGAGAAGCTGGGTGACAGCGGGCTGTACGATCAGAGCCGCAAGGCGGAGCTTACCGACTGCCTGCAAACGCAGGCGAAAACCAGGTCCAGCCTCGAAGAGTGCGAAATGGCGTGGCTGGATGCCCAGGAACAGCTGGAAGCGATGCTGCAGGCCGACTAACACGCCGGGAGGGTTATGAGTTTCGATACCACAAGCGAGATTACGTTCCGCAAGCTCAGCATCTTCATGACCTTCATGGAGAAGGGGAATATTGCGCGTACCGCCGAAACTCTGGGCCTGAGCGGCGTCAGCGTCCACCGCGCGCTGCACACGCTGGAAGAGAACGTGCGCTGCCCGCTGTTTACGCACAAAGGGCGCAACCTGATTGCGCTCCCCTCCGCCTGGACGCTGCTGGAGTACTGCCAGGAGGTGATGCAGGTGATGGAGCGGGGGCTGGAGGAATCCCGTAAAATTGCCGGTATCGGCCAGGGGCGGCTGCGCGTGGGTACGCTCTACTCGCTGACGCTGGAAACCGTGCCGCGCCTGATCATGGGCATGAAGCTGCGCCGCCCGGATCTGGAAATGGATCTGACGATGGGCTCCAACGACACCCTGCTCCACATGCTGGACGAAGGATCGCTGGACGCGATACTGATCTCCATCTCTGAAAGCGACATCGACCGAAACAGCCTCGAAGTGCTGCCCCTCTTCCACGACGACATTTTCCTTGCCGCACCGGCCTCCGCCACGCTGAACACCCGCGGCCCGGCGGATCTGCGCGATTACAAAGACCAGAAATTTGTCGCCCTTGCGGAAGGGTTTGCCACCTACGCGGGGTTTCAGGAGGCGTTTCATATTGCCGGATTTGAGCCGGAGATCGTCACCCGCGTAAACGACATTTTCTCAATGCTGAGCCTGGTGCAGGCCGGGGTTGGATTTACGCTGATGCCGGGCAGAATGAAGAAAGTGTACGAAAATTCAGTGCAGCTTCTGAAGCTGGCGCAGCCGTATCAAATGCAGCAGCTGATCGCCATCGTCTTTGCCCGCAACCGCGAGCAAGATCCGAGCCTGCGGGCGCTTGCCGCCGAGGGGCGGATGTACGCGCGCAGCTTGCAGGATAGTGCATGATGTATTGCCCGGTGGCGCTACGCTTACCGGGCAACACTCACCGCTGAAGCCGCCCCGCCAGATGCACCGCCACGTCCATCCCGCTGCGCTCCAGCGAAATTGATTCTCCTTCCCACGCCGCCTGGCGCGTCAGGCAGGTCAAAATGCCGCCGGGAGGCATCTCGATTGCCAGCCGTGCTTCGCGCTCGTTAGCGGAAATCACCGCCTCCTGCCAGCGCACGGTGCGCGCCATATTCATCGCCAGATCGTCGGCAATCTTCTCCGGCTGCCAGAGCACGCGCCCGGTGCTGCCGCTCAGGTACGCACAGCGCGGGCGTGAAAGGCTGACCGATTCAAACACCGACGCCAGCTTTTTCGCCGGCTCCGCCAGCAGCTCGCAGTGCGAAGGCACGCTGACCGCCAGCCGTTTGGCCTTGCTCGCGCCTTTCGCCAGGGCGCGCTCCGCTACCTGCGCCATTCCCGCATCGGTTCCGGCAATCACGATCTGCGTTTCAGCGTTCAGGTTGGCGATGTAGGTTCCCGTCCCCTCGATAAGGGTTTCCACCTGCGGCAGGGTGAGCCCCATGATTGCCGTCAGGCCGTAGCCGTGCGGATACGCCTGCTCCATCAGATCGCCGCGCAGCGCCACCAGGGTCAGTGCGTCCGTGAAGTCCAGCGCGCCGGCGACGACCGCAGCAGGATAGGCCCCAATGGACAGCCCGCTGACGATGTCCGGCGACACGCCGCGGCGCTCCAGCTCGCGCGCCCAGGCCACGCCGGCAATCAGCAGCGAAAGCTGAACCGCGCGGGTATGGGCCAACGCGTCAGCGCTGTCGAGACCATCAGCTTCAGCGCCAAGCACCTCTCGCGCCTGGGCCAGTTCCGTTCCCGGCAGGTTTTGCAGCATCCCTTCGTGCTGCGTGCCCTGCCCCGGAAAGGTAAACAGTATTTTCATCACTCCTCCCTGCGCCACGGATCCGCCACCAGGCGAGGTCCACGGCGGGTTTTCAGCAGCGTTTTGCCGTCGCGCAGCCACTCCGCCAGCGCGAATCCGCCCTCGGGCGTGTCCACCTGCGTATCCGCCCGGCACAGCGCGCGGCTAAGCTGAGACTGCCAGGCGGTAAACGAATCAGGAGAAACCGGCTGCGGCGCGCGGATCAGCAGGTCGAGATCGCTGTCGGCATGAATAACCGGAATACCGGTCGCCAGCGCGTAGCCGGTGCTGCCGGTAATGCCCCACGTCCACGGCCACGGCTGCTGGGCAAGCTGTAGCGCCACCTGAACCGGCGGCTGGGTGACAAACGGCGAACGCAGCAGAACGGCGGCGACGCTCAGTTCCTCGGGCGAAACTACGCGTAATACGTTTTCGGGCTTCACCCACCCGGCCGCCCGCTGGTCGCGGCGCAGTCCGCGCACGCCAACCGGAATCCGGCCTTCACTGTCAACATCACGCCGCACCACCACCGGCAGGCCGGTATGCCAGGCCGCCTCCACCCAGGATTCGGTGATGCCTTCCAGCGCGTCGCGCGCGGTAAGCCAGATGAGGTCGTGCGGGCGTAATGTTGTGGTCATGATTACATTCCTGAAGTCAGCGAGATAAACAGCGGCAGCGACAGGATACACAGTACGGAGCTTAACAGCAGCACGGCTTCAGCATCCGGCGACTGCACGCCGAAGCGGTTACCAAACACCACGCCGAAGAAGCCTGCGGAGAGCGCAATCATCAGGATAGCGGTGATCGCCACGGAGCCGTGCAGGCCGAAGAGTAAAACGATACCCCAGGCAATCGCGGGCTGAATCAACAGCTTGGCGAGGGTGGAGGTGATCACCATGGTGTTAATCTGCAGCTTACGGGCAGAGAGGATCACCCCGGTGAGGAACAGCGCGGCAGCGGTGGCGGACAGCCCCAGCGGTTTGATCGCGGCAAGCACCAGCTCCGGCATTTTGATACCGATGGCGGAGAGGATCACCCCCAGCAGCGGGCCCATTACGATCGGTTTCTTAATGGAGCGCCACATCAGCACCGGCAGCATGGAGAGCGTTGAGCCCGAGTTATTGCCCTCGGCGCGCGCTTTCTCACGTTCCAGAATCAGCAGGCAGAACGGGGTCATCAGCACCGAACCGCAGGCGATGGAGACCGCCACGGACAGCGAGGTGGATGAGCTTTCACCCAGCACGCTGCCGAGAATGGGCAGACCAAGCGCCGCGTAGTTTGGCAGAGCGACGGTCAGCGTCAGCACGGCCGCGTCCTGCGGGGATTTTTTAAAGACGCCGGTGGCGAGGAAGTAGATGGCCGCATAGGTGATCCACATCGCCAGCGTCAGGACGAGGATCAGCGGGGACTGCGCCACGATGCCGGTCCACGGGGTTTGCACGGTAGCGCTAAACAGCGCGGCGGGCAGGGCAAAATCCATCACGAAGATATTAAGCAGGGAAACATTTTTGTTATCGACCATCTTTGCCTTACCGGCCCAGAAACCCAGCAGCATGATGACGAAAATCGGTGCAAGAGCATGAACAATTACGTAAGTCATAAATCACCTGTAGTAAAAAAGTTTAAGCACTGGCGCGATGATTATTATTTTCAGGATGCACGTTCCCGCGCGGGCGCAGCGTGCGCGCCCACGGGGTTATGCATCTCTGGCAGGTCTCTTTTTACTTACCAGCTGGCTCGCATACGTTCGCGTACGAGAGCGGAGCTGCGGCGATTGTCAGCACCCAGACGGTTTTTCAACGTGGTGTCCTGACGAGCGTCACTGATGGCCTGTTGCAGCGTGGTTTTCACCTGCGCCAGATCGTTATCGGACGGGGCATCCGGGTTGCTGATGTCCAGCAGGTCGGAAAGCAGCCCCAGCGTGGCGTAGTTGCTGATGTCGTACGCCATTGGCGGAATGGTTGCCGCCAGTTTTTCCAGCGCCTCCACGGTGCGCAGCGTAATGCGCGCCGCAGACTCTTTGCCCATCGCGTGGATGAGAACGCCTTTGTCGTTAAAGGCAATCAGGCGGTTGGCCTGGTAGCCGTGCGCCAGAAACGCGCCGGACATCGCCTTGCCGACGATAAGCCCAATCACCGGGTGGCCAGCCAGACGCGCGTTAGCGTAGGCGGCAGCGGCACCGGCCAGCGCCTGGTGGATACCGAACGCCTCTTCGCGACGGCCGTAGGCCTGGCTTGGAACGTCGATCACCGCCACAATCGGGCGTTTGACGGGCTTATCCGCATCAGCGGCGACGGTTTCGCTGACCACTTTCGCCAGCGTCCAGCCCTCCAGCAAACCCACTTCACCCTTCGCCGCGCGCGGGAAGTGGTTGTTGGCATCCGGCACCACGGCGACAAAACGCACCGCTTCACCGTTCAGCTCGCCGTCTGCCGCCTGCACGGACGGGCAAAGCCCTTCGACACGTTTGGCGTTCGGGGCGAGGGTTTCCAGCCAGAGTTCGCCACGGCTTATTGAATTACTCATCATTTCACCTCCCGGGCAAAAAGCGCGTTAATCTGTTCGGCATCGGCCTGTTTGCGGGTGTCGAAATTCGTCAGACGGTTAAGATAATCGTCGTAGTTATCGGTGCGGTGTTTCGCCGGGACGCCTTTAGCAATCGCGTCGTTCATCGCCGCTTTCACCGCGTTGACGCCGTCGCCGACCAGCGCATCCACCAGACCGCTTTCATAGCGTACTTCGCCGCCAGTCATGCTCCAGATAAACGGACGGTCGCGGGAGTCGTACTCTTCAATGCCCGCCTCCTGCTCGATAACCTGCGGGCCGTTAAGGCCAAGACGCGCCTCGCGAGTCACGATCAGGTAGCTGCACAGCGCCGCGGCGATGGACATCCCGCCGAAGCAGCCCACGGTTCCGGCCACAATCCCGACTACCGGGGTATAGCGGCGCAGGTCAACAATCGCCGCGTGGATATCGGCAATCGCCGCCAGGCCGAGATTGGCTTCCTGCAGGCGCACGCCGCCTTCAATCGCCACGACGACCGCAGGCTGGCCGTTAATGGTACCTTTGGCGACGACCATGCCGTCATCGGCCTGCGGAACAATGCCCTGCGGTCCCAGCCACGGAGAGATAATGCCTTCAAACGGATCCAGCAGCTCGCGGTAGCTGCCGTCATCCAGCAGGGCCTGCGCGCGCTGGCGCGCTTTTAATTCAATAAAGCTGCTGTCATCACGCATGGCTCACCCCCTCAAAAACCTGTTCGATACGAATGCGCGCCACGCCCGGCGTCGCGCCGAAGTCGTGGATGGTCAGCTTCCCGGCGGGCAGGCTGCTGACGGTTTGCAGGCGGTTGAACAGCGCCTCCCAGCGACCACGGCTGTTGTCGACGGAGGTGGTGATATCAATGGTTAAGGTC
>CAMKZP010000099.1 GCA_946477805.1 uncultured Enterobacter sp. | reverse complement strand
TAGCCTTTTTGCGCGG
This sequence comes from uncultured Enterobacter sp., assembly GCA_946477805.1. GTDB lineage: Bacteria > Pseudomonadota > Gammaproteobacteria > Enterobacterales > Enterobacteriaceae > Enterobacter. The sequence goes on along the minus strand of CAMKZP010000099.1, from coordinate 9,703 downwards.
CAATCAGCGCCAGGCCCAGGCCGGTGTTGCCCGCGGTCGCCTCGATAATGGTCCCGCCCGGCTGCAGCAGGCCGCGACGCTCGGCGTCGTTAATCATCGACAGCGCAACGCGGTCTTTAATCGAGCCGCCGGGGTTTTGGTTCTCCAGCTTCAGAAACAGCGAGCAGGGGCCGGTTTCCAGCTTGTGCAGCTGAATAAGCGGCGTTCGGCCAATCAGTTCGGTGACAGAGTGGTAAATCGTCATGGTCATGTCCTTTCAGGAGGTGATGACCGGATGATAGGACCATGAAATTTTCTCAATAAAGAATCTTTCACTGCCTTTTAGAACCGAAAGGAATATTAACGCCGTTTTTGGCAGTCAGGACAGCAAGACGTAAAGTTGTCCGGATGTGAAGATGGCTATATCGACATAAAATGCTGCAAATTTAGCCAGATTTGCGGGCCGACTCCGGTGAGTTATGCGACTGGCAGATAATCATTGCTGAAAATAGTCTATTCCCGTTCCAGCCCGACAAACCGCCGTTTAGTTCTCGCAGTTATAAGAAATTCCTTTTTGGTCATTTAAAATCTGATAACGGCTGTTTACTCTCTTTTGGACATCCATACTGCTAAACCGCTATGTGCGGCACGGATCGCAAATAAGAATGATAGTACTCAGCAATATTTCGAAGGTATTTGACAACGGAAAGGCGGCGCTCACCGCCGTTGACAACGTCAATTTGACGGTAGAGCAGGGACAAATTTACGGCATTATCGGCTACAGCGGCGCGGGGAAAAGTACCTTGATCCGCCTGCTGAATGGCCTGGAAAAACCCAGCTCCGGCAGCGTTACCATTAACGGGCAGAATATTTCCGCCGCAAAGGGAGAAGCCCTGCGCCAGGCGCGCCTGAAGATCAGCATGGTTTTTCAGCACTTTAACCTGCTGTGGTCGCGCACCGTGAGCGAGAACATCGCCTTCTCGATGCAAATTGCTGGCGTGCCAAAAGCGAAAATTCAGGCCCGCGTCGCCGAGCTGGTGGAGCTGGTTGGCCTGAAAGGGCGCGAAAATGCGTATCCGTCGCAGCTGAGCGGCGGGCAAAAGCAGCGCGTCGGCATTGCCCGCGCCCTGGCGAACAGCCCGGACGTGCTGCTTTGTGACGAAGCCACCTCCGCGCTGGATCCGCAGACCACCGATCAGATCCTCGATCTGCTGCTGGACATTAACCGTCGCTTCAGGCTGACCATCGTGCTGATCACGCACGAAATGCACGTGGTGCGCAAAATCTGCGACCGCGTGGCGGTAATGGAGAACGGAAAAGTGGTGGAAGAGGGGGACGTGCTGAGCGTCTTTACCCATCCGCAGCAGCCGATCACCCGGCAGTTTGTTCGTCAGGTCAGCCAGTACGCTGAAGACGAAGCCTTTAATACCGAGCTGGCGACCGAACTCGAAGGCACGGTAATCAAACTGACGTTTACCGGACACAGCACGCACAGGCCGGTGGTCGGCGAGCTGACGCTGCGCTACGGCCTGCCGTTTAACATCCTGCACGGGAAAATGACCCAAACCGCCCACGGCGTTTTCGGGCAGCTCTGGGTGCACGTCGCGGCATCTGATGAACAGCTGAACAATATTCTCGCCGACCTGCAGCACAGCGATATTGAAGGCGAGGTGATAAAACATGGCTGACACTCTTTTTCCGCATCTGAAGTGGGATCAGCTCTGGGCGGCCACGCTTGAGACGCTGTACATGACCGCGCTCTCCGGCGTGGCGACCTTCATCCTCGGCGTTGTGCTGGGCCTGGCGCTGTTTTTAACGGCGCGCGGCGGGCTGTTCCACAACCGCACGGTCTACAGCGTGATGTCGATTGTGGTGAACGTGTTCCGTTCTATCCCGTTCATCATCCTGATCGTGCTGCTGATCCCGTTCACGAAAACCATCGTGGGGACCATCCTCGGCGCAAACGCGGCGCTGCCCGCACTGATTGTTGGCGCCGCGCCGTTCTACGCCCGCCTGGTCGAAATCGCCCTGCGTGAGGTGGACAAAGGCGTTATCGAAGCCACGCGCTCAATGGGCGCACGGCTGAGCACGCTGGTTTTTCGGGTTTTACTGCCGGAATCATCACCCGCACTGGTTTCAGGTATGACGGTGACGCTGATTGCGCTGGTGAGCTACAGCGCAATGGCGGGGGTGATTGGCGCCGGCGGTTTGGGAAATCTGGCTTATCTGGAAGGATTCCAGCGCAACCACGGTGACGTCACGCTGGTGGCAACGGTGACCATTCTGATCGTCGTTTTCATCATCCAGTTCTGCGGCGATGTCATTACTTCACTGTTAGACAAAAGATAATCTCTAATAACACACAGGAACCATCATCATGAAAAAGTCACTGACACTGATCGCCGCAGCAACCCTGAGCGCCCTGAGCTTTGCCTCCTGGGCCGATACCCTCACCGTGGGCGCGTCCAACACGCCGCACGCTGAAATCCTCGAACAGGCGAAACCGATTCTGGCGAAGCAGGGTATCGATCTGGAGATCAAACCGTTCCAGGACTACATTCTGCCTAACACCGCGCTGGCCGGGCGCGACATTGACGCTAACTACTTCCAGCACATCCCTTACCTGAACAGCGTGCTGAAAGATCATGCGGGCGACAAGGACTATGACTTTGTCAGCGCTGGCGCGATCCACATCGAGCCTATCGGCATCTACTCTAAAAAATACAAATCGCTGAAGGATCTGCCGGAGGGCGGCAAAATCATCATGCGTGACGCCGTTTCCGAAGAGGGCCGTATTCTCTCCATCTTCGAAAAAGAGGGCGTCATCAAGCTGAAGCCGGGCATCGATAAAGTGACCGCGCGCATTAGCGACATCGTAGAGAACCCGAAAAAGCTGCAGTTCACGCCTAACGTGGAAGCCTCTCTGCTGCCGCAGATGTATAACAACGACGAGGGTGCCGCGGTGGTGATTAACGCCAACTACGCGATTGATGCTGGTCTGGACCCGGTTCACGATCCGATTGCGGTCGAAAGCGGTGAAAACAACCCGTACGCCAACATCATTACCGTACACCGCGGTGACGAGAAGAAAAAAGATATCGTTGCCCTGGTGGACGTGCTGCACTCAAAAGAGATTCAGGAGTGGATCCGCACCAAATACAAAGGCGCTGTTATTCCTGTAAACAACTAATTGATTGATTTTACAGCTGAAGCCCGGTGAGTTTCTCGCCGGGCTTCTTTTTTGTATCCGGCAGGCAGATCCTTTAAGCTGAGGGCTTTAGGGCAACGGAGTGAAGGCGATGGGCAATGTGACTAAAGACGAAGCGCTGTACCAGGAGATGTGCCGCGTGGTCGGCAAGGTCGTTCTTGAGATGCGTGATTTAGGGCAGGAGCCAAAGCATATTGTGATTGCCGGCGTGCTGCGCACCGCGCTGGCGAACCAGCGCGTGAAGCGCAGCGAGTTAACGACCCAGGCGATGGAGACGGTGGTTAAGGCGCTGGCCGGCTGAACCGCCAGCGTTTCGCCAGCAGCTCCAGCGAGCAGCAGAGCAGGTAGTAGACCGCACCCGTAAAGATAAAAATGGCCGCCGGGTAGATTTGCACCCGGTTGTTCACCTGTCCCGCCACGGTGGTCAGTTCCGGCACGTTAACAATAAAGGCCAGCGACGTATCCTTCAGCAGGCTGATAAAAATCCCCACCAGAGACGGCAGAATATTACGCATCACCTGCACAAGCAGCACGCGCAACAGGGTTTGCCGGGTGCTGAAGCCTTGCGTCAGCGCGGCTTCGTACTGCCCCTTCGGCAATGCGCCCAGCCCTGCCAGCACCGTGTGCATCACCGAGGCGGCCGTAAACCAGGCCAGCGCCAGCGTGACGGTGAGGGCGCCCGGAAGATCGCCGCCGGTAAGCAGCGGCAGCAGATACCACATCCAGAAGATCACAAAGATTAACGGGATGCCGCGAATAACCTCCGCCCACAGGAACAGCGCCTTGCGAAGCAGCCCCGTATAGCGCCAGGCCAGACACGCCAGCGCGATGCCGCCGGGCAGGGCCAGCGCCGCCGCGCCCGCTGCCATCATCAGCGAAAGCAGCACGCCGCCGGGCTCGCCGGCCGCCATGCGCCCCCACAGCAGATAGTCCAGGTTTTCGACGATCGTATTCATTCCGGCAATCATATTTTACTCCCCGCGCGAGGACCGACGCGGACCAGCACCGTTCCCATCACCACGCCGGTGAGCAGGTACAGGGCCGTGCCCAGGGTAAACGCCTCCAGCGCATGGGCGTTATAGCTTTCAATCTGCCGCACCTGATAGGTGAGCTCGGCAAAGCCAATGCCGCTGGCGAGCGAGGAGAGTTTCATCAGGTTGAGATACTGCCCCACGACGGGCTGCCAGGCGTTGGCCAGCCCCTGCGGCAACAGAATGTCGCGAAACAGCCGCCACGCGGAAAACCCCTGCGCCAGCGCCGCCTCCCGCTGCCCGTCGGGGACGGAGCGCAGCCCGGACGCCACCTCTTCAATCAGAAAGGCCGAGGTAAACACCCCCAGCCCCCAGGCGGAGCATAAAAATTCGGGCGTAAACCACCAGACGTCGCCGGGCAGAATCGACCAGGGGTGATCCGCGTTGACCACATTGCGAAACCCTGACGGCAGCCCGTTCCAGGCCGCGAAATACCAGAACAGCAGCTGTACCAGCAGCGGGGTATTGCGAAACAGCGATACCCAGCCGCTGACCACCGCGTTCCCGAGCCGCCCGCCGGAGAGCCGAAGCAGCAAAAAAAGCAGCGTCAGCAGGGTGGCCAGCAGCGCGCCCGCGAGCGTCACCCACAGCGTGGTGAGAAAACCGGAGACGATCCACTGCAGGGGCTGCCCGGTCAGCACGCCCTGCCAGTCGAGCGCGGGCACTACAGCGGCTCCTGATGAAGCGGGTCGAGGATTTTTTGCAGGAAGCGTCGGGCGCGCGGGTGAGCAGGCTGCGTGAAAAACTGCGCCGGTCTGGCGACCTCAAGGATCTGCCCTTCGTCGATAAACACCACCCGGTCGGCGATTTCGCGGGCAAACTGCATCTCGTGCGTCACCACAATCATGGTGATCCCGCTGTGGGCAAGGGCTTTCATGACCAGCAGCACTTCGCCAATCATCTCGGGATCCAGCGCTGAAGTGGGCTCGTCGAACAGGATTATCTGCGGCGACGAGGCCAGCGCCCGGGCAATCGCCACGCGCTGCTGCTGTCCGCCGGAAAGCTGGGCGGGGAGCTGATGCGCTTTTTCCAGCATGCCCACTTTTTCAAGCAGGGCCAGCGCGCGCTCCTGCGCGGGGAGCGGCTTCCAGCCGTGAACATGCTCCAGCGCCAGGGTAATGTTCTGGCTGGCGGTGAGATGGGCGTAGAGATTAAATTGCTGGAACACAAAGCCCACCCGGCTGCGCAGCTGGCGTAGCGCCGCGCCGCTGAGGTGGCCGGTGGGTTTGTTGTCGATGAGAATATCGCCGCCGTTGAGGGTCTCAAGCTGGTTGATCAGGCGAATGAGGGTGGATTTACCGGAACCCGACGGGCCGAGGATGGCAACAACTTCGCCTGGCGCAATGCTGAGCGTAATGCCGTTCAGAACGGGGCGATCGCCGTAGCGTTTAACCACATCCCGGAACTCGACGCTGGCGTGTTCCAGATGTGAAAAATCCGCGGCGCTGGCCGCGGAGTGTGAAAAAAGAGCTGAAAGCATATTACTGCGCTTCTATTTTAAAGCCGCGAGGCTGCGGAGAGGCGGTCTGAGGACCAAACCAGACGTCGTAGATTTTGGCCGCCTGGCCGGTTTTTTCGAGATTCACCAGCTCATCGTTCACCGCCTTCAGCAGCGCCGTTTCGCCTTTTTTGACGCCGACGCCAATCTCTTCTTTGCTCAGCAGGTCGGGCAGGATTTTGAAGTTCGCTTTATCCGGCGCCTGCGCCAGCAGGCCTGCCAGAATGGGGCTGTCCTGGGTGATCGCCTGCACGTTGCCGTTGCGCAGCGCCGTCAGCGCCAGCGGGATATCGTCATACGAGAGCACGCGGGACTGCGGGAAACGCTGATGCAGCGCCTGCTCGCCCGTCGTTCCTTTTACCGCACCGATGCGCGCGCGGCTGTATTCATCCAGCTTATCGGAGGATGTCGCCGGCACCAGGAACTGCTGTCCGGTCACGAAGTAGGGCGTGGAGAAGTCGATCGCCTGGGCCCGCTCCGGGGTGATGGTGATGTCCGCCACGATCAAATCCGCCTTGCCGGACTGAAGCAGCGGGATACGGTTGGCCGGGTTGGTCGCAACCAGCTCCAGCTTCACGCCAAGCGCTTTCGCCAGCGCGTTGGCAAAGTCGACGTCATATCCCACAATGTCATGCGTTTTGGCATCAATGGAGCCAAACGGCGGGTTGGCGTCAAAGGTGGCGACTTTTACCACGCCCGCGGCCTTAATATCCGCCAGCCGATCGGCCTGCGCCTGGGCTGAAAGCATGCCGCCTGCAGCCAGCAAGCCCAGGGCCAGCGCCAGTTTGTGATACGATTTTTTATCTGCTGCCATAGTAATACGTCCTTCCATCATTTTTGTTTTGTCCCGCTACGCTCCCATAAGCAAAGGCTATCGCCAAATACAAAATCGTTCTTTGCTATATGCAAAAAAGCATTAGTGAACAATGTGTTACTGACAGGTGAACGAAAGAGGCGGCTATTTGCAGATCCTGCACATCGACAGTTGATATTGGTATTTCCCTGACGGGGAATATCGGTGCTTAACTGAGGGCAGGTGAAGCGATGAGGGTTAAGACGATGAAAAAGTGGATAAGCACGTTACGGCGGTTTTTTGCAACCCGGCAGGGCAATGCGGAGAACAGCGCGCAACGTGTTCTTGAGTCAATACTGCCCGTCGCCAGCCTGTACGGCGTGGACGTTGCCAATATCGACCCGGAGTGGTTCTATGATAAAACGTCACGCTGAGCTGCGCCTCACGCGCACGCTGTACTGGAATGAGCTGTGCGTTTTTTTGTTCTGATGACGCTTAGCTGTTAATGTCGACAGGATGTAAACCCTGACGGCTAACGGAATGAAGCACACACTTTTCACGCGCGCGCTGGTTATCTGGGCCACCGTCTGCCTTATCAGCAGCATCCTGCTTTACGCCGAGCAGATCCGCCGACAGTTCTGGGAGCGGGATCGGGCGTTTTCGGCGCTCTTTTCTGAGATAAGCGCCGTCCTCACGCAAAATGAATCCGTCCTGCCTCTTCTCAACGGCGATGAAGATATTTCCGCGCTGCGGATAAAATTCCCCCATCTGCTCGCGCTGGAGAAGACGGCCGGGCGCGAGCGCGATGCCGCCCGGGTTGAACCCGTGGGCGATAATCAGTACTGGCTCTACAACCCCTGGCGGCAGATCCGCGTTCTGATTGACCTTGCGCCGTTACTCCACGCACATCAAACGTTTTCGCGTCTTGAGATCCGCTATAGCGAAAACGCTAATGCGCCTGCGGCTTCAGGCGCCTTCTGGCACTGGCAGCGAACCTTCCCCCAGCATACTCAACCGTTCACGCTCTCTGCGGATGCTGAACCCGCGTGGTTCGGCATTTCCTGGCTGCTCTATCCGGCGCTTTTTCTGGGCTGGGGGCTGGTGATTTCAGCGGCGGCTCTGGCCGTCTGGCAGCGCAGGGCGCGCAAAGAGGCGGAACGGCGCGCGCTTTATTACCAGCACGCCAGACTCAACACCCTGGGCGAAATCACCGCCGGGATCGTGCATGAAATCAACCAGCCGCTGACCGCCGCCCGGACGTGGATCCAGGGCGCGCAGCGTCAGCAGACGCAGGGCAATCATCAGGCCGTCTCGCAGGCGCTGGCGGCTGCGCTGGTGCAAACCCAGCGCATCAGCGCGCTTCTGACGCGCTTTCGCGAACACGTGGTGCAGGAGAAAGTCACCCTGCGCGCCACCGATCTGACGCAGTGCTGGCAGCAGGTGGTGAATTTGCTGGAGCACGAGCGCAGGGCTGAACCTGTCGCGGTGACGCATGCCTTCGCGCCAGGGGCGACCACCGTGCTGGCCGACCGGCTCTGGCTCGAGCAGGTGCTGCACAACCTGCTCAGCAATGCGATCCAGGCCCAGCGGGGGAGCGGCCGCGGCTGGGTGCGCATCGAAAGCCAGAAAAGTGCAGCGGGCATCAGGGTCACCGTCAAGGACGGCGGCCCCGGCTTCAGCCCGGAGGCATTACGGAACGCCTTTATGCCGTTTTACAGCGGCCGAAAAGAGGGCATTGGTTTGGGTATGACCTTAACGGAGTCGCTGATGACGCGCATGAACGGATCTATCACCCTGGGCAATTCACCTGAAGGCGGCGCGACGATCGTGCTGCAGCTGGAGGCCGGGCATGAATAACACCGTCTGGCTTATCGATGATGATGCTTCCATCCGGGAGTCAATGGCATTTTTACTGTCGGGAATGGGCTGGGCCGTAAAAACGTTCGACAGCGTCGATGCCTTTACGGCCCAGCACGGCGGGGAAAAGGCGCTGACCGGCTGCCTGCTGCTGGACATGCGTATGCCGGGCAAGGGCGGGCTGGCCTGGCTGGAGGAGGAGGAATGGCCGTGGCCACTGTTGCCCGTCATCATTATGACCGGGCACGGCACCGTCGACGCCTGCCGCCGGGCGTTTCGTAACGGCGTGTTTGAGTTTTTCACCAAGCCGCTGGATGCCGATAGGCTCATCGAAACGGTAGGCCTGGCGTTTGAAGAGAGCCAGCGACGGTTCAGCGCCTGGCAGGAGGCGATGCGAATAACCGCGCGTTTCGCAGAGCTTACCGCGCGAGAGCGCGAGGTGCTGTCCGTGCTGATGGAAGGGTGCAGCAACAAGGAAGCGGCGGCCCGGCTTGGCCTCTCGCCGCGTACGGTTGAGGCGCACCGCGCCGCGGCGTTTGCCAAACTGGGCGTCAGCAGCCTGGTACAGGCGATCCGCGAATACGACAAATTGCCATCCGTATAACTACCTGGACGCGTGCGTAATCAACCGAATTACGTTTCATCGCCTGAGTCGGTAACCTCGTGCTGTCTCCCAACATTCGAGGATGTGCGATGAAAAAGATCATAATGATTGCGGCGCTTGTCGCAGGTAGCGTCACCCTGTCGGCTCAGGCGCAAAGCCTGAGCCAGAAAAATCTCTCCCTGGCGCAGGCTAATGCCCTGGCGAACGGCGCCGTTCAGGCGTGTCTGGCGAAAAACTATCAGGTAACGGTAACGGTTGTTGACCGCGCTGGCGTGATAAAGGCCGTGCAGCGCACGGACAACGCCGGTCCGCACACGGTGAAAGCCAGTGAAATGAAAGCGTATACGGCGCTCAGCACAAAGAACGCCTCCGGCAAAGTGATGGAAGCCGCGCAGAGCAACGCGGGCGCGCAGAATATGCGTGACGTTCCGGGCTTCCTGCTGCTGGCGGGCGGCCTGCCGGTAAAAGAGGGGGATGAGGTCATTGGCGCGGTTGGCATCGGCGGTGCGCCGGGCGGCCATCTTGATGAGGCCTGCGCCCAGGCGGCCATTGACGCCCTGAATAAGTAAGACAAAAAAAAGCACCGGGACGCCCGGTGCTTTGTCATCAGATCTTGCAGGCGTCGCCGCAGTCGTCGTCGGCGATAATCGCCTGCGCTTTTTTGTCCGCGTCGTCCAGACGTTCCGCGTTGCGTTCTTCTGCTTCATCCAGCCCGTTAAAGACCAGGTTGTCG
>CAMKZP010000098.1 GCA_946477805.1 uncultured Enterobacter sp. | reverse complement strand
CTATGTAGTCGGCTGGCGGGAAATTTTGCGCCGGGAACGCGTCGAGCGTGCCAATATAGATGTCACGGACCGCGTCGCTTTTGCTGGCGCCGACGGTGGTAAGATGGCCGGTCGCAATCACCGGGATCGTCAGCTCACCGCGCAGGGCGCAGGCGTCCTCATGCTGCTGATGATAATACCCGGTGATGCTTTCCAGCAGATGCTGCTGCTTTTCGCCGCCGGAGAGCCCCGCCTGGCTTTGCACGATATCGCGCGGGCGCAGGAAAGGAACCGGGCACAGCACCGCACCCGGCGTGCCGTCGCGTTTTTTCAGGATCTGCGGCGCATGCCCGGCGCTGGCCACCACGGTGGTATTGAGAAAAGCCAGAATATCGCGGGATTCATTGAGCGTGGCGACGGAGTCGTGGTTTCCGGCGACAATCACCAGATGGCATCCGGTCTGCTGCAGGTTGACCACGAAGCGGTTATATAACTCACGCGCATAGCTCGGCGGCTGACCGGTATCAAAGATATCACCCGCGACGATAATGGCGTCAACGTCATGGGACCGGGCCGTCTCCAGCAGCCAGTTCAGGAACGCTTCATGTTCTGCGGCGCGGCTTTTGCTGTAAAAGTTTTGACCCAGATGCCAGTCCGAGGTGTGAAGTATGCGCATAAGAGATCCGTGGGGGGAAAAATGATGTCAGGGATTATAAACTGTCAGGGAACGGAAAATAACCGCTGTAATAAAACAACAGTTTGCCATTGATGGTGGTAATGTTTTTCATAAATCTGTCATAAATCTGACGCATAATGACGCCGCATTACAAACTTGTAACTTAAATAAGATAAGACAGGGCAAAGTATGGCGAGACGTATTCTGGTCGTAGAAGATGAAGCTCCAATCCGTGAAATGGTGTGCTTCGTGCTCGAACAAAATGGCTTCCAGCCGGTTGAAGCGGAAGATTATGACAGCGCGGTGAACCAGCTGAATGAACCCTGGCCCGATCTGATTCTGCTGGACTGGATGCTGCCGGGAGGCTCTGGCCTGCAGTTTATTAAACACCTTAAACGTGAAGCGATGACCCGCGATATTCCGGTCGTGATGCTCACCGCGCGCGGTGAAGAAGAGGATCGCGTGCGCGGTCTGGAAACCGGCGCGGACGATTACATCACCAAGCCGTTCTCCCCGAAAGAGCTGGTGGCCCGCATCAAAGCCGTGATGCGCCGCATTTCACCGATGGCGGTGGAAGAGGTGATTGAGATGCAGGGCTTGAGCCTGGACCCGACCTCGCACCGCGTCATGACGGGCGAAAATCCTCTGGATATGGGGCCGACTGAATTTAAGCTTTTACACTTCTTTATGACCCACCCGGAGCGCGTTTACAGCCGCGAGCAGTTGCTGAATAACGTCTGGGGAACTAACGTCTATGTCGAAGACCGAACGGTTGACGTCCATATTCGCCGCCTGCGTAAAGCGCTGGAACTGAGCGGCCACGATCGCATGGTGCAGACGGTCCGCGGCACGGGTTATCGTTTCTCAACCCGTTTCTGAACAATGACAGGAGTGTGACGCGTGCTGGAACGTCTGTCATGGAAAAGGCTCGTCTTTGAACTGATCTTATGCTGTATTCCGGCCTTCATTCTGGGGGCCTTTTTTGGCCATCTGCCCTGGTTTCTGCTGGCGGCAGTCACCGGCCTGCTGATCTGGCATTTCTGGAATTTACTGCGTCTTTCCTGGTGGCTGTGGGTAGACAGAAGCATGACGCCGCCGCCGGGAAGCGGAAGCTGGGAACCGCTGCTGTACGGCCTGCACCAGATGCAAATGCGCAATAAAAAGCGCCGCCGCGAGCTGGGAAGCTTAATCAAACGTTTCCGAAGCGGCGCGGAATCGCTGCCGGATGCGGTTATTCTTACCACAGAAGAGGGCACCATCTTCTGGTGCAACGGGCTGGCGCAGCAGCTGCTGGGCCTGCGCTGGCCGGACGATAACGGACAGAACATCCTTAACCTTTTGCGCTATCCGGAGTTCACGCAGTACCTTAAAACGCGTGAATTTACGCGCCCGCACAATCTGAAGCTTAATAACGGTCGCCATCTTGAAATCCGCGTGATGCCCTACAGCGATCGGCAGTGGCTGATGGTGGCGCGCGACGTCACCCAAATGCACCAGCTGGAAGGGGCTCGACGCAACTTCTTCGCGAACGTTAGCCACGAGCTGCGCACGCCGCTGACGGTGCTTCAGGGCTATCTGGAGATGATGCAGGAGCAGACGCTTGAGGGCGCGCCGCGGGAGAAGGCGCTGCACACCATGCGCGAGCAAACCCACCGGATGGAAGGGCTGGTTAAGCAGCTGCTGACGCTGTCGAAAATTGAAGCGGCTCCCTCGCTTGCCCTGACGGACATCATTGATGTTCCGATGATGCTGCGGGTGGTGGAGCGCGAGGCGCAAACGCTCAGCCATAAAAAGCATACCTTCACGTTTGACGTCGACAGCTCGCTCAAAGTGCTCGGCAGCGAGGATGAGCTGCGCAGCGCCATCTCTAATCTGGTCTATAACGCCGTAAACCACACGCCTGAAGGGACGCATATTCGCGTGTGCTGGCGGCATTCACCGGTAGGCGCGGAGTTTAGCGTTGAGGACAACGGGCCGGGGATATCGCCAGAGCATATTCCACGGCTGACCGAGCGCTTCTACCGCGTGGATAAGGCGCGCTCGCGGCAAACCGGCGGAAGCGGCCTGGGGCTGGCGATTGTGAAGCATGCGGTGAATCACCACGAAAGCCGTCTCGATATCCAGAGTACTTTAGGCAAGGGAACCCGCTTCAGCTTCGCCATCCCGGAACGTTTAATTGCCAAAAAATAGCGCCTGATTAAACAGCTGTCATTTTTCCTTTCCACGGGCCAGCGATTGCTGGCCCGTTTGCTTTGCAGTCAAGCGAAACGCGGGTGAATTTTATACGGTTGATGTTTTTTTGTTCGCATGATTAGCCATGGGTTTTTCTTATACTTAGCGTATTGTGCTGGTCTGTATTTTCATGCTGGCATATTGTTCTGGTTTTGCGATCCCACCTTGCCTTTAAACGTTATAAGCGTTTAAATTGCCCCCCATATACTGTCAGACCGACTGTATTTGCGTGGTAAATCGAAAAACTATTCTTCGCCACGCCAGGACGGGAGCATATCCCGCTGAAATTGAGCAAATTTTCCGCTGTATTGTCCCGTGAGGAATGGCGGAAATCTCAACGTTTTCAACACCACATCCACAGGCAGTAAGGTTTTATGACCCATCACTTAAAATCGCGTGACATCATCGCGCTGGGCTTTATGACATTTGCGCTGTTCGTTGGCGCAGGTAACATCATTTTTCCTCCCATGGTCGGCTTACAGGCGGGTGAACACGTCTGGACGGCGGCGTTTGGTTTCCTGATTACTGCCGTGGGCCTACCGGTTCTGACCGTTGTCGCGCTGGCGAAGGTCGGTGGCGGCGTGGACAGCCTCAGCACGCCGATTGGCAAAGTGGCTGGCGTTCTGCTGGCAACCGTCTGCTACCTGGCCGTGGGCCCGCTGTTCGCCACCCCGCGTACGGCAACGGTCTCCTTCGAAGTGGGGATTGCCCCGCTGACCGGCGACGGCGCGATGCCGCTGTTTATCTACAGCCTGGTCTATTTCGCGATCGTGATTCTGGTTTCCCTCTATCCGGGCAAGCTGCTGGACACCGTGGGTAACTTCCTGGCTCCGCTGAAAATCGTCGCCCTTATCGTGCTGGCGGTCGCCGCTATCATCTGGCCAGCAGGCCCGATTAGCTCGGCGATGGATGCGTATCAGAACGCGGCGTTCTCCAATGGCTTTGTGAACGGCTATCTGACCATGGATACGCTGGGCGCCATGGTGTTCGGCATCGTTATCGTTAACGCCGCACGTTCCCGTGGCGTGACCGAAGCTCGCCTGCTGACCCGCTACACCATCTGGGCGGGCCTGATGGCCGGCGTGGGCCTGACGCTGCTGTACCTGGCGCTGTTCCGCCTGGGCTCTGACAGCGCAACGCTGGTTGATCAGAATGCGAACGGTGCGGCGATCCTGCATGCCTACGTTCAGCACACCTTTGGCGGTGCGGGCAGCATGCTGCTGGCGGCCCTGATCTTCCTCGCGTGCCTGGTCACCGCCGTTGGCCTGACCTGCGCATGCGCCGAGTTCTTTGCCCAGTACCTGCCGCTCTCTTACCGCACGCTGGTGTTTATCCTCGGCCTCTTCTCCATGGCGGTGTCTAACCTCGGTCTGAGCCACCTGATTCAGGTCTCTATTCCGGTGCTGACGGCCATCTATCCGCCGTGTATCGTGCTGGTGGTGCTGAGCTTCACCCGTCCGTGGTGGCATAACTCGTCGCGAATTATTGCGCCAGCCATGTTTATCAGCCTGATTTTTGGTATCCTTGACGGGATCAAAGCATCAGCCTTCGCAGGCATCCTGCCAGCCTGGACCCAGCGTCTGCCGCTGTCCGAGCAGGGCCTGGCCTGGCTGATGCCTACCGTTGTTGCGCTGGTTCTGGCCATTATCTGGGACCGTGCTGCAGGGCGTCAGGTTGCATCGAACGCCCATTAATCAACGGCAACAAACTGTTTAACCACGGGGCTTAAGGCCCCGTGGTTTTTTGTTTTTTTCGTGTTGAATGGCAAGATTTAAATGGAAAGCACTAACAAACTCAAACGTGGGCTGAGCACACGCCACATTCGCTTTATGGCGCTGGGCTCTGCTATCGGCACCGGTCTTTTTTATGGCTCGGCAGATGCCATCAAAATGGCCGGTCCGAGCGTGCTGCTGGCGTACATCATCGGTGGGGTGGCGGCCTATATCATCATGCGCGCGCTGGGTGAGATGTCGGTTCACAACCCGTCCGCCAGCTCCTTCTCGCGCTACGCGCAGGAAAACCTGGGCCCGCTGGCAGGCTTTATCACCGGCTGGACTTACTGCTTTGAAATTCTGATTGTGGCGATTGCCGACGTAACCGCGTTCGGGATCTATATGGGCGTCTGGTTCCCCGCCGTGCCGCACTGGATCTGGGTGCTGAGCGTGGTGCTGATCATCTGCGCCGTCAACCTGATGAGCGTGAAGGTGTTTGGCGAGCTGGAGTTCTGGTTCTCCTTCTTCAAAGTCGCAACCATCATCATCATGATCCTCGCCGGTTTCGGCATCATCATCTGGGGTATCGGCAACGGCGGCCAGCCGACCGGCATCCATAACCTGTGGAGCAACGGCGGCTTCTTCAGCAACGGCTGGCTCGGCATGGTGATGTCGCTGCAGATGGTGATGTTCGCCTACGGCGGAATCGAGATTATTGGCATCACCGCCGGGGAAGCGAAAGACCCGGAGAAGTCCATTCCGCGCGCCATCAACTCCGTGCCGATGCGTATTCTGGTATTTTACGTGGGTACGCTGTTCGTGATTATGTCCATCTACCCGTGGAACCAGGTGGGCACCAACGGCAGCCCGTTCGTGCTGACCTTCCAGCACATGGGCATCGCCTTTGCTGCCAGCATTCTCAACTTTGTGGTGCTGACCGCGTCGCTCTCGGCCATCAACAGTGACGTTTTCGGCGTAGGGCGTATGCTGCACGGGATGGCGGAGCAGGGCAGCGCGCCGAAGGTGTTTGCCAAAACCTCACGCCGCGGCACGCCGTGGGTAACCGTGGTGGTGATGACCGTTGCGCTGCTGTTCTCGGTGTATCTGAACTACATCATGCCGGAGAACGTCTTCCTGGTGATTGCCTCGCTGGCGACCTTCGCCACCGTATGGGTGTGGATCATGATCCTGCTGTCGCAGATTGCGTTCCGTCGCCGCCTGTCCCCGTCCGACGTCAAAGCACTGAAGTTCAAAGTGCCGGGCGGGGTGCCAACAACCGTAGCTGGGCTGATTTTCCTGGTCTTCATCATTGGCCTGATTGGCTACCACCCGGATACCCGTATCTCCCTGTACGTGGGCTTCGCGTGGATCGCCCTGCTGCTGGTGGGCTGGATGTTTAAACGCCGTCACGACCGCCAGCTGGCGCAAGCGCAGTAATATTTTTAAGCCCTCTTCCCTGTGGGAGAGGGCATTTTTACCTCCTCCCCCGTCCTCCTCCCCCAATTAATCACATCATGGTGAGCTATCCTTAACAACCCTGTGGCAAGGTGACGTCAATTTCATCAAAGGGGATTCGTGATGTTAAATGCCTGGCACCTTCCGGTTGCCCCATTTGTTAAGCAAAACAAAGACAACCTTGTGATTACGCTCTGGCTGACGGGTGAGAATCAGCCTGAACGGGTGACGCTCCGCGCGGAAGTGGATAACGAAGAAACGACGCTGAAAATGCACAAGCGGCGCAGCCAGCCGCAGCCGGGCGTCACCGCGTGGCGGGCGAATCTTGATTTGCGCAGCGGGCAGCCGCGCCGCCGCTACAGCTTTAAGCTGCTGTGGAACAATCGCCAGCTGTGGTTTACCCCGCAGGGGTTTAGCCGTTTTCCGCCAGCCCGGCTGGAGCAGTTTGCCGTGGATTACCCGGACAACGGACCGCAGTGGGTGAACGATCAGGTCTTTTACCAGATTTTCCCGGACCGCTTTGCGCGCAGTGAAAAACGCACTGTCGGTCATGACAAGATCTATTACCATCATGCGGCCGGTCACGACATCATCCAGAAAAAATGGGATGAACCGGTAACCGCGCAGGCAGGCGGCTCAACGTTTTACGGCGGCGATCTCGACGGTATCAGCGAGAAGCTTCCGTACCTGAAAAAGCTCGGCGTGACGGCGCTGTACCTGAACCCGGTGTTCAAAGCCCCGAGCGTACACAAATACGATACTCAGGATTATCGCCGGGTTGATGAGCAGTTTGGCGGTGATGAAGCCTTGCTGCGCCTGCGTGAGCACACCAAAGAGGAAGGCATGCGCCTGATCCTGGACGGGGTGTTTAACCACAGCGGAGACTCCCACGCCTGGTTTGACCGTCATAATCAGTCGATGGGCGGCGCGTGCCACAATCCGGACTCGCCGCAGCGCGACTGGTACAGTTTTAACGACGAGGGGCGCGCGCTCGACTGGCTGGGCTACCCGAGCCTGCCGAAGCTCGATTTCCAGTCCCCTACGCTTGTGAATGAGATCTACGGCGGCGATGACAGCATCGTGCGCCACTGGCTTAAGGCGCCGTGGAATATGGACGGCTGGCGGCTGGACGTGGTGCATATGCTGGGTGAAGGGGGCGGGGCGCGAAACAATCTTCAGCACGTCGCGGGCATCACCCGTTCTGCAAAACAGGCTCAGCCGGAGGCGTTTGTCTTTGGCGAGCACTTTGGCGACGCGCGCCAGTGGCTGCAGGCCGATGCGGAAGATGCGTCGATGAACTACCGCGGGTTTACTTTTCCGCTGTGGGGGTTCCTCGCCAATACCGATATCTCCTACGATCCGAATCATATCGACGCCGAAACCTGCATGGCGTGGATGGATAACTACCGCGCCGGCCTGTCGCATCAGCAGCAGCTGCGGATGTTTAATCAGCTCGACAGCCACGACACCGCACGCTTCAAATCCCTGCTGGGCAAGGACGTTGCGCGCCTGCCGCTGGCGGTCACCTGGCTTTTCACCTGGCCGGGCGTGCCGTGCATTTATTACGGGGACGAAGTGGGGCTGGACGGCAACAACGATCCCTTCTGCCGTAAAACCTTCCCGTGGGAGCCGGAAAAGCAGGATAAGGTGCTGTTCAGCCTGTATCAGCGCATGGCGAAGCTGCGTAGGCAGCATCAGGCTCTGCGCTATGGGGGCTGTCAGGTGGTTTATGCCCACGACAACGTGGTGGTGTTTGCCCGCGTTTATAACCAGCAGCGCGTGCTGGTGGCGATTAACCGAGGTGAAGCCTGCGAGGTGGTGCTGGATGACTCCCCTCTGCTCAGGGTAGGGGAGTGGCAGCTGAAAGAGGGCAAGGGTGCGATCCAGGAGGGGATCCTCGCTCTACCTGCCATTTCCGCGTCCGTCTGGGTCGGGAGCTGATCGCTGGCAAATAAAAAGGCCCGCACAAGCGGGCCTTCTTCGTAAACCGTGCCGATTACAGGCTGGATACGTTCTCGGACAGGTATTTAGCCACGCCGTCCGGAGACGCGTTCATACCTTCTTTTCCTTTTTCCCACTGAGCCGGGCACACTTCACCGTGCTCTTCGTGGAACTGCAGCGCGTCAACCATGCGCAGCATTTCGTCGATGTTACGACCCAGCGGCAGATCGTTCACCACCTGGTGACGTACGATGCCGTTTGCGTCGATCAGGAAAGAACCACGCAGCGCAACGCCAGCGTCCGGATGTTCGATACCGTAAGCCTGCTGGATTTCGCGTTTGATGTCCGCAACCATCGCGTATTTCACCGCACCGATGCCGCCGTTGTCGACAGGGGTGTTACGCCATGCGTTGTGTACAAACTCAGAGTCGAAGGAGACGCCAACCACTTCCACGCCGCGCTTCTGGAATTCTTCATAACGTTTGTCGAACGCGATCAGCTCAGACGGGCAAACGAAAGTGAAGTCCATTGGCCAGAAGAACAGAACGGTCGCTTTACCGCTGGTGTGCTGTTTGAAGTTGAAGTTTTCAACGATTTCGCCATTGCCCAGAACGGCTGCAGCTGTAAAATCCGGAGCCGGACGAGTTACCAGAACCATATGATTCTCCTGTAGATACTAAGGTTATTTAGAACGCAACGCGGGCCAGTATAGGGAGTGTTCGGCAATAAGACAAAGAGGTGGCGGCAATCGTTCAACAAGCTTTCGCCTATCAATGATATTGCTGTCACAGCTGTTTGTTTTTCGCCTGCGCCATCATGCGCGGGTAAAACTGCCAGAAGCGCGTTTCCAGCGCATCGTAATGTTCGTCCAGGTCATACCAGGAGTCGCGCAGCGCGTCCAGCCGCGGGCGGCGGCTCGCCATGCCGTTGAGCACGTTCTGGATGAAATCCATCTCGCGGTAGCGCTCCAGCCACCGTTCGGACCACAGATAGTTATTCAGGTTAACAAAGCGCGGCGGCGAGTCCGGCAAAATAATCGACACCTGCTGGTGTGCGTAGCGCACGAACTCCGGCAGCGGCATCTCCGGCGACAGCCGCTCCCAGTGGCGCGAGAGGAAATGATCCCACATCACATCCAGCGCAATCGGCGCCACGCGGCGCGTTTCGGGGCGGAACCAGGCTTTGGCCGCCGTGACCTCGGGCAGGTTGTCGGTCAGTACATCGATGCGGCGGTGCATAAAAATCCCGTCGACAACATCAGGGGCGTAGTCAGCCGTGGGGTTGCCGCGCACAAAATCGGCCAGCAAATTGCCGGAAAGGGAGCTGTTAGCGAGGTGAGCGAGGTGCAGATGAGCGAGAAAATTCATGCGTTTTTCTTTGTCCAGTAGCGGCTAGTTGTTGCAGCAAGAGGGTGTGGGCACTAGACTATGCCGCCTGTTTTTAAGTCACGAGTATACGTCATGCGCGTCGCCGATTTCTCCTTTGAACTACCTGAATCCCTGATTGCTCACTATCCAATGCCTGAGCGCAGCAGCTGTCGCTTACTGTCACTGGACGGGCCAACGGGCGAGCTGACGCACGGTACTTTCACCGATTTGCTCGACAAGCTCAACCCTGGCGATCTGCTGGTCTTTAACAATACCCGCGTGATCCCGGCGCGTCTGTTTGGCCGTAAGGCCAGCGGCGGCAAGATTGAAGTGCTGGTCGAACGTATGCTCGATGATAAACGTCTGTCTCTTATACACATCTGACGCTGCCGACGACTAGTCGAGTGTAGAT
>CAMKZP010000097.1 GCA_946477805.1 uncultured Enterobacter sp. | reverse complement strand
TCAGTACATCATATAACGATTCGCTGAACGTCGAGGGTAACGCCAGCTTTGCGCCCGTCGGCGGCGCATCCAGCCACCAGCCGATCATGGTTTGCAGCAGGCGTGCGTTGGTATGCCAGTGGGTCAGGGTATCGTCCAGCAGCATCAGGCCATCGTCGGGAAGCTGGCGAAGCAGGGCAATCTGGCTGTCAGTGCCCTCCAGCTCAATGATGGGCATGTTGCGCGCCCTTGCCTTATTCAGCAGCTGGTAGTCTATGCCGTAGTCGCCGCGTAATCCCAGACGCTGCGCCTGCGTGGCCTGTAACACCATCGCTATTTGCCACAGCGGCAGAGTGTCCAGCATGGAGAGCGATACGCCCACCTCATCCGCAAGACGCGTCAGTTCGGCGAGCTGCGCGTCGTTCAACCGCTCATGCAGGGGCAGGGCGCTTTCCAGCCCGGCAAACGGCGAATCATGGCCCGAAATATCCGCTTCAACGACCAGCGCATCGGCATGCTTGAGCAGTTTTAACAGCCCGGCTGGCAGAGGAGACATGTCCTGCGTGCCCATGTGGATGCTGCCCACCAGATGCAGGTGCTGGCCGCCGGGAAGTGAAATATCCATGCCGGGCCAGGCATAGCGGCGGGGGAAGAGGGCGCGAAACGACGCTTTTATACGATTAAACAGGCTCATACGCGCTCCATGATCGGAAAGGTTCATGCTAGCGCGTAGGAGATGAAGGTTCAATCCTTCGGTTTAAACCGCAGCAGACGGTTGGCGTTGCTCACGACGGTGATGGAAGAGAGCGCCATTGCCGCCCCTGCCACCACCGGGTTCAGCAGCGTCCCGGTCAGCGGCCAGAGGATCCCGGCGGCAATCGGAATGCCGAGCGCGTTGTAAATAAACGCGCCGAGCAGGTTCTGCTTCATGTTGCGCAACGTAGCTTTTGATATTGCCAGCGCGTCCGCAACGCCCATCAGGCTGTGGCGCATCAGGGTAATCGCCGCCGTTTCAATGGCCACATCGCTCCCGCCGCCCATCGCTATGCCCACTTCCGCCTGCGCCAGCGCGGGAGCGTCGTTGATACCGTCCCCGACCATCGCCACCTGGCGTCCCTGACGCTGCAGGTTCTTAATTGCGTCCGCCTTGCCGTCCGGCAGTACGCCAGCAATCACCTCGTCAATACCCGCCTCGTTGGCGATGGCGTGGGCAGTTGTGGCGTTATCCCCGGTCAGCATCACCAGACGATAGCCCGCGCGGTGCAGCCGTTTTAAGGCATCAACGCTGTCCTGTCGCAGCGGATCGCGCACCGCAAACAGCGCAGCCGCTTTTCCGTCAACCGCCAGAAGCACCGGCGTTGCCCCCTGAGACGCCTGCGCGTTCAGCTCATTTTCCAGCAGGGACGTATCAATGCCGTTCTCATTTAACAGCGCCTGGTTACCCAGCAGCAGCCTGCGGCCCTCCGCGTCACCGCTTACGCCAAGGCCGCGCAGGGTGCGAAAGTTGATCGCCTGCGGCAGGGGCGCATCACCCGCTTTATCAAGAATGGCGCGAGCCAGCGGGTGGCTGGAACCTTGCTCCAGCGCGGCGGCGAGACGCAGCGCGTCCGCCTCGGCGAAATCCAGCGTGCGCACGGCGACAACCTGCGGTTTGCCTTCGGTCAGCGTGCCGGTTTTATCAAACACCAGCGTGTCCAGCGTGCTGGCACGCTGCAGGGCATCGGCATCACGCACCAGCACGCCAAACTCGGCTGCACGCCCTACGCCGGAGATGATCGACATCGGCGTGGCGAGGCCAAGCGCGCACGGACAGGCGATGATCAGCACGGTGGTGGCAATCACCAGGGTGTAGACAATCTGCGGCGCCGGGCCGAAGAGGTACCAGATGGCCGCACTGAGCAGGGCGATACCGACCACGACGGGCACGAAAATAGCGGAGATCTTATCGGCGAGCTGGCCAATCTCTGGCTTGCTGCTCTGCGCCTGGCGTACCATGCGGATAATGCGCGACAGCGTGGTATGGCTTCCCGTGCGGCTGGCGCGAAACAGCACGCTGCCGTCCTGAACCACCGTCCCGGCATGCACCGCATCACCCTGCGCCTTCTGCTGCGGGACGGGTTCGCCGGTCAGCATCGCTTCATCAAGCCAGGCTTCGCCCTGGGTGATTTCACCGTCGACCGGAACGCGGTCACCGGTGGTCAGGCGCAGCGTCATTCCCGGCTGAACGTCCGCCAGCGGGACGTTTGTTTCACCGTCGTCCGTCACGACGCGCGCCGTCGGCGGGGTTAAATCAAGCAATCTTTCCAGCGCTTTCGACGAGCGCTGGCGCGCGCGGGCTTCGAGCATATGGCCGAGGTTTATCAGGCCGATAATCATCGCGCTCGCTTCATAATAAAGGTGCCGCGCTTCCATCGGGAACCACTGGGGCCAGAGGTTAACGCTCATCGAATAGAGCCACGCGGCACCCGTACCCAGGGCCACCAGGGTGTCCATCGTTGCCGTACGGTTCTTCAGGCTCTTCCAGGCGCTGGTGTAGAAATGACCGCCTGCAAACACCATGACGCCGAGCGTAATCAGGCCAATCGCCAGCCACAGCGTGCGGTTGTCGTCGGTGACCATCATGTTGTCACCCATCATGCCCCACACCATCACCGGAATACCCACCAGCAGCGCGACGATTGCCTGCCAGCGGAAGCGTTTCATGGTGGCAACCGCCGTTTCCTGCTGGCGTTCGCGGCGTTTGAGATCGTCTTCAATGGCCTCTGCGCCGTATCCGGCTTTTTCTACCGCCTGCACTAATTCTGCGGCGGAGGCACTGCCCATTACCAGCGCGGTACGCTCCGCAAGATTCACCCGTGCCTGTGCCACGCCCGGTACGGCCTGTAAGGCGCTCTGTACTCTGGAGACGCAGCTGGCGCAGCTCATGCCGTTGATCAGCAGCTGTTGGCTGTCATCAATGTCATCCGCTACCGGAAGCTCTGAAGTGGCCGCTGTCAGCGCTTCCGACGGGAGTGATGACTCTGCCAGCGGTTTAGCCTTTGGGTGGCTTAGCGCCGCCCCGTAACCGGCCTGTTTAATGGTGTCGATCAGTGCCTCCGCGCTGGCGCTGCCGGTCACGGCCGCGTGCTCGATAGTCACTTCTGCGCTTTCGACATCGGGGCGCTGTTCCAGGCTTTCTTTTACGCGTTTGACGCAGTGGCCGCAGGAGAGGCCGTCCAGCGTCAGGTCAATAGTGTGAGACATAACAAAACTCCCGTATAATGATCTGGTTAGTTGTTGACCGATATAATGCGTTCACTCACGGTTATAAAGGTTAAACCTTCCATCAAGGGGAAGGTCAAGGGGGAAATGTGAATATCAGTGATGTTGCGAAAAAAACCGGGTTGACCAGCAAAGCGATTCGCTTTTATGAAGAGAAGGGGCTGGTGACGCCGCCGGTGCGCAGCGAAAACGGTTACCGCAGCTATACGCAACGCCATCTTGATGAGCTGACGCTACTGCGCCAGGCGCGGCAGGTGGGGTTTAATCTGGAAGAGTGCGGCGAGCTGGTAAACCTGTTCAACGATCCGAAGCGCCACAGTGCCGACGTGAAAAAACGCACGCTGGAAAAAGTGGCGGAGATCGAACGCCATATTGTTGAACTGCAGGCCATGCGCGAGCAGCTCCTGGGGCTGGCGGCATCCTGCCCGGGAGATGACAGCGCCGACTGCCCGATTATCGATAACCTCTCCGGCTGCTGTCACCGTAAGGCGCATGCCTAGCAGGCTTTGACCCGCAGGGTGATCCCTTCGACCGCGATAACCTCAACCCGCGTACCGGCGCTGAGGTCATCGTCGGCCACTACCGGCCAGGAGCTATCGCCCACGCGCATGTGCCCACGTCCGTTCACCAGAGCGGTATCCAGCGTGAAGCGCCTGCCGACGATCTGCTGCCCGCGCTGGTTGAGATGCGCATCAACGGGCTTCTGCTCTTTCACCCGCTTGCTCAGCCAGCGCCACCAGAGCCACGCGGCCACCAGCGTGAGGACGGCAAACAGTGCGCCCTGCCACGCCCAGTCCAGCGGAACTATCCAGACCATCAGCCCGGTAATCACAGCGGCAACGCCGCTCCAGAGCAAGTAGCCATTACCGCCGAGCATCTCTGCCGCCAGCAATAATCCGCCCAGGCTCAGCCAGAAGGCGTGAGGATGTGCAAGGATCGGCTCAATCATTTTTTGCGCTCGTTTCCGCTGTCTTTAATCAGTTCGGCAATGCCCGCAATCGAGCCCATCAGGCTGCTGGCTTCCAGCGGCATCATCACCACTTTGCTGTTATTGGCGGAACCGATCTCCTTCAGCGCATCGGTGTATTTCTGCGCAACGAAGTAGTTCACGGCCTGGATATCACCGGCGGCAATTGCCTCCGACACCATCTGCGTTGCGCGGGCCTCTGCTTCTGCCGAACGCTCGCGCGCTTCCGCCTGCAGGAATGCAGACTGGCGTTCGCCCTCGGCCTTCAGGATCTGCGACTGCTTTTCCCCTTCCGCCTTGAGGATCTCCGCCTGACGCACCCCTTCGGCTTCGAGAATATAGGCACGCTTGGTTCGCTCTGCCTTCATCTGGGCGTTCATGGAGGAGATAAGCTCGGCGGGCGGGCGCACGTCGCGGATCTCAATACGGGTGACCTTGATGCCCCACGGATTGGTGGCTTCATCGACAATGTGCAGCAGGCGGGTATTGATGCTGTCACGCTGCGAGAGCATCTCGTCCAGCTCCATCGAGCCGAGTACGGTACGGATGTTGGTCATCGTCAGGTTAACAATGGCCAGCTCCAGGTTGCTCACCTCGTACGCCGCCTTAGGCGCATCAATCACCTGGATAAAACAGACCGCATCGATGGTGACGTTGGCGTTGTCTTTGGAGATGATCTCCTGAGAAGGGATATCCAGCACCTGCTCCATCATGTTGATCTTGCGGCCAATTCTGTCCATGAACGGCACAATCAGGCTCAGGCCCGGCTGCAGCGTCGTGGTGTAGCGGCCAAAGCGCTCTACGGTCCACTGAAAACCCTGGGGAACAATTTTGACGCCTGCGCCGACAATAACCAGCGCGACGAGAATAAGGACAGGAACAACGATGAGCATAAAAACCTCCTGTTTTGCATGCTGAGCCAGAAACGGAAAACGTTTTGTTGAACCTCAGTATACGAGGAAAGTCGCTTTACTATCACTACTCGCCGTAGACTACTGCTAATTATTGGGATGAAAGCAGGAAATAACATGAAGGACACCAGCGCGCTTTTGACAATCGAGGACATGGGCTACCGCGTGGGCGAAAATACGATTTTGCAAAACGTGAGCTTTTGCGTTTCGCCGGGGGAGTTTCGCTTAATTACCGGCCCCTCGGGCTGCGGGAAAAGTACGTTACTGAAAATCATTGCCTCGCTGCTAAGCCCAACATCTGGAAAGATTTTTTTTGACGGAAAAGACATTACATCAATCTCACCCGAGCAGTATCGCCAGCAGGTTTCCTACACCGTTCAGACGCCCGTTCTGTTTGGCGAAACGGTCTATGACAACCTGATTTTCCCGTGGAAAATCCGTCAAAAAACGCCTGAGCCTGAACGGCTCATCGCCGATCTGGAGCGTTTTGGGCTGTCTCAGGAAACGCTGACAAAGTCTGTTTCCGAACTTTCTGGCGGTGAAAAACAGCGGGTTTCGCTGATCCGCAGTCTGCAGTTTCTGCCAAAAGTCCTGCTGCTGGATGAGATCACCAGCGCGCTGGACGATGCCAACAAGCGCAACGTTAACGACATTATTCATCGCTACGCGCGCGACCAGAACGTCGCCGTGCTGTGGGTGACGCACGACGCTGGCGAAATAACCCATGCGGATGACGTCATCAGGCTGGAGGCGCGGGGCGGTAAAGTGCAGGAGGCTGACCGTGGGTGAGCATAATATCACTAACGAATCGCTGGCGCTGTCGATGGTGCTGGTCTTCGTGGCAATCGTAGTCAGCTACCGGGAAAAGCTGGGGCTTGAGAAAGATATCCTGTGGAGTATTTGCCGCGCGGTTATCCAGCTCATTATCGTTGGCTACGTGCTTAAATACATTTTCAACGTCAATCACGCGGTGTTAACGCTGCTGATGGTGCTTTTTATCTGCTTCAACGCGGCATGGAACGCGCAGAAGCGAAGCAAGTATATCGATAAAGCCTTTATCTCATCGTTTATTGCGATCGCGACCGGAACGGCGCTCACCCTTGCGGTGCTGGTGCTATCGGGTTCCATCGAATTTACCCCGATGCAGGTGATCCCCATTTCCGGGATGATCGCCGGTAATGCGATGGTGGCCGTGGGGCTGTGCTACAACAACCTGGGGCAGCGGTTCAATAGCGAACAGCAGCAGATTCAGGAAAAGCTGAGCCTCGGGGCAACGCCGAAAGTGGCCTCTGCGCGGCTGATTCGCGAAAGCATTCGTTCGTCGCTGATCCCAACGGTGGATTCGGCGAAAACGGTGGGGCTGGTGAGCCTGCCGGGCATGATGTCGGGGCTGATTTTTGCGGGGATCGATCCGGTCAAGGCCATTAAGTATCAGATAATGGTAACCTTTATGCTGCTCTCAACGGCGAGCCTGTCAACCATCATTGCCTGCTACTTAACCTACCGGAAATTTTACAACGCGCGCCACCAGCTGGTGGTGACGCAGTTGAAAAACGTGCGCTGAGTGTGCCGGGCGGCACTGCGATACGTGATGTTGTAGGCCCGGTAAGGCGAAGCCGCCACCGGGCGATATGCCTCAGTACAACAGCGCGTACAGCTGGCGACGGTACTTCGACGCCAGCGCGTCACCGGTGCCGAGCGCGGCCAGGATCTCCTGGAACATCTTCCGCGCCTGACCGTCGGCGGCAGCCAGATCCTTTTTCAGATGGCTGAACAGCAGTTCCAGCGCCTCTTCGTTACGTCCCACCTGATGAAGCTGCAGCGCCAGCTGGCTGGCGAGCGCCGCATCGTCCGGGTTAGCGGCAACCTGCTGCTGAAGCTGCTGGATCTCAGGGGTATCAGCCGCCTGTTTCAGCAGTTCAATCTGCGCAACCAGCCCCTGAAAACGGGTGTCCTGATCCTGCAGCGGGACGGTTTTCAGCACGGCTTCAGCATCGTCTGAACGGTGCAGGGCAATCTGCGTTTCCGCCAGCAGCAGGCCAATCTGGCTATCCTGGTTCGACAGCTGCCAGGCCTCTTTCAGCAGCGGCAGGGCCTCGTCGTATTTGCCTTCCTGCATCAGCGCCACGGCTTCCTGCGCCTTCAGCTCCTCTTCACGCGGCAGCACTTTATCCAGCAGGGCGCGGATCGCCTCTTCCGGCTGCGGCCCCTGGAAACCATCCACTGGCTGGCCGTTCTGGAACAGGTAGACCGTGGGGATGGCGCGCAGGCCAAACTGAGACGCCACCATAGGCTCGGCGTCGCAGTCCAGTTTGGCGAGAATGAATTGGCCGTTGTACTGCGCGGCCAGGCTTTCCAGTACCGGCGTCAGCTGCAGGCAGTGCTGGCTGCGTTCAGACCAGAAGTAAAACAGCACCGGCTTCGCCATCGACTGCTCGAGGGTCTGTTGCAGGTTAGCTTCAGTAATATTGACGATATTCTGTACGGACATGCGGCATTCTCTTTTATCGGTTTACTCTTTACATGGGGATGAGCGGAGATGCTTCAACTCAACCGCGTAAAATTTTGTCCATCATTCTGCCCGGCAGCAGGCGCTTTAACCAGCCGACAGCATGGGTCACCAGCGTAACCGGGTAGCGCATTTTGGGTTTGTTACTCTCGAAAGCATGGCGCACTTTGGCGACGACCGCTTCCGGGCCGAGGGTAAAACGTGCGGCAATGCCGGGGTTTTCGACCGGCTTGTCCGACTGCGTCTGGTTGACGTTTTCAGTAAAGCGGGTGCGGATAGGGCCGGGTTCAATCAGGCTGACCTTAATCCCGCTGTGGCGCAGCTCCATGCGCAGGGCATCGGACCAGGCTTCCAGCGCATACTTGCTGGCCGCATAGGCGCCGCGCCCCGGGGTGGAAATCAGCCCCATGACCGATGACGTCATCACGATGCGCCCTTCACCGTGCGGCAGCATGGCGGGAAGCAGGCGCATGGTCAGCTGATGTACGCCGAAGAAGTTGGCGGAAAACTGCTGCTCCAGCTGCTCGCGCGTAATGGTCTCCAGCGGGCCGTAAACGCCGTAGCCGGCATTGTTGAAAAGGCCGAACAGGCGGTTGTTGGTCAGGGCAACGATCTCGTTTGCGGCGCGTTCAACGCTTTGTGGGGAGTCGAGATCCAGCAGTACGCCGGTCAGGCCCATGCTGTTCATGCGCTCGACGTCCTCGGGTTTACGGCAGGCCGCCAGCACCCAAAATCCCTGACGCTTCAGTTCAAGCGCGCTTTCAAGACCAATTCCGCTGGAACATCCTGTTATTAAGACCGATTTTTGCATAACTTTACCTGTCATGATCTCCGCGTTATCAGGAGTCATGTTTAACTAAAGGGGCCAGCCGGGTTGCCATCCAGTCGGCAATAAAGGGCTGTGCATCGCGATTGGGGTGAATTCCATCGTCCTGCATCCATTGGGGTTTGAGGTAAACCTCTTCCATGAAAAATGGCAGCAGCGGAATATCAAACTCTTTGGCAAGCTTAGGATAGATCGCGCTAAAGGCCTCATTATACCGACGACCGTAGTTGGCGGGCAGGCGAATTTGCATCAGCAGCGGCTGTGCATTGGCCGCTTTAATGTCCTGCAGGATGGTGCGCAGCGTCTGCTCCGTTTGCTGCGGCTGAAAGCCGCGCAGCCCATCGTTACCGCCAAGCTCCACCAGCACCCAGCGCGGCTGGTGCTGTTTGAGCAGGGCAGGCAGGCGCGACAGGCCCTGCTGCGAGGTATCGCCGCTGATGCTGCCGTTGATAACGGTGGTTTGCGTTTGCCATTTATCATTCAGCAGTGCGGGCCATGCCGCACTGGCTGCCATGCGATAGCCTGCGCTCAGGCTGTCGCCGAGAACCAGTAACGTGTCCGCAGCCGCCGCGCGGAAGGTCATCAGCATCAAAAACAGGAAGGGCAAATGCCAGCGGAAAACATTGTTGAAGTTCATCATCTTAAGAAGTCCGTCGGTCAGGGGGAACACGAGCTCACCATCCTCACCGGAGTTGAACTCGTTGTCAAACGCGCCGAAACCATTGCGCTTATCGGCGAATCCGGCTCCGGGAAGTCCACGCTGCTGGCAATTTTAGCCGGGCTGGATGACGGCAGCAGCGGCGAAGTGAACCTGGTGGGACAGCCGCTGCACGCGCTTGATGAAGAGGCCCGCGCCGCGCTGCGCGCCCGGCATATCGGTTTCGTCTTTCAGTCTTTTATGCTCATTCCGACGCTGAACGCGCTGGAAAACGTCGAGCTGCCGGGGCTGCTGCGCGGTGAAAACACCCGTGAAAGCCGCGATCATGCGAAAGCGCTGCTGGAACAGCTCGGGCTGGGAAAACGCCTCGACCATCTTCCTGCCCAGCTTTCCGGCGGTGAGCAGCAGCGCGTGGCGCTGGCCCGGGCGTTCAACGGCCGGCCTGAAGTGCTCTTCGCCGATGAACCGACCGGGAACCTTGACCGTAATACCGGGGATAAAATTGCCGACCTGCTGTTCACGCTCAACCGCGAGCACGGTACGACGCTGATTCTGGTCACCCACGATCCGCAGCTCGCCGCCCGCTGCGACCGACGCCTGCGTCTGGTGAACGGTATTCTTCAGGAGGAAGCATGATTGCACGCTGGTTCTGGCGCGAATGGCGCTCGCCTTCGCTGCTGATCGTCTGGCTGGCGCTGAGCCTGGCGGTGGCC
>CAMKZP010000096.1 GCA_946477805.1 uncultured Enterobacter sp. | reverse complement strand
CCCGTAAAGGACAAAACGTATGAGCCTCACAGTTAACTTCATCCGTTTGAATGAGAAAATCAGACGAACGCTAAATATTTGTTGTCTTAATGTAATGGAAACGGTAAAAGCGGCTAATATTTAAAGGGATGGGTGACATCCTGGCGTTGTCGGAGGAGTAATTTCATGATGATACGTGAGCAGATAGAAGATAAATTAAGGGCAGCGTTCAACCCTGTGTTCCTCGAAGTTGTCGACGAAAGCTATCGTCATAACGTACCAGCGGGTTCTGAAAGCCATTTTAAAGTGGTTCTGGTCAGCGATCGTTTCCAGGGAGAACGTTTCCTGAACCGGCATCGCATGATCTACAGCACCCTGTCGGAAGAACTCTCCACAACCGTGCATGCGCTGGCATTGCATACCTACACCATTAAGGAATGGGAAGGGTTACAGGATACGGTAGTCGCATCACCGCCCTGTCGCGGTGCAGGCACCTTAGCCTGAAAAATCGGATTTGCAACTGCCGGAGTTTTTCCAGTATGTTGCATACAGATTTCGTCAAAACGGCCTTCGGGCCGTTTTGTTTTGTCTGAGTTTTGAGCGGATGGTGCGATTTTAAGGCTAAAAATAGCCGTAAAGTGTGAAAAAAGCCGCAGCAACATGCCCCAACCGTTCTCGACTCACCTAAGTGATGCCGCTATAATGCCGCGTCTTATTGAATGTCTTCGGGATGATTCTGGCGACAGGGAATGTGAATCTGCACTAAGAGAGCATCCCGGTAAACACAGACAGATTCAGAGTTGACCGAGCACTGTGATTTTTTTGAGGTAACAAGATGCAAGTTTCAGTTGAAACCACTCAAGGCCTTGGCCGCCGTGTAACGATTACTATCGCTGCTGACAGCATCGAAACTGCTGTGAAAAGCGAGCTGGTCAACGTAGCAAAAAAAGTACGTATTGACGGCTTCCGTAAGGGCAAAGTTCCAATGAATGTTGTTGCTCAGCGTTATGGCGCTTCCGTGCGTCAGGATGTGCTGGGTGAACTGATGAGCCGCAACTTTATCGATGCGATCATCAAAGAAAAAATCAATCCAGCCGGCGCGCCAAACTACGTGCCAGGCGAATACAAGCAGGGCGAAGACTTCACCTACTCCGTAGAGTTTGAAGTGTACCCGGAAGTTGAGCTGAAAGGTCTGGAATCCATCGAAGTTGAAAAACCGGTTGTTTCCGTCACTGACGAAGACGTTGACGGCATGCTGGATACCCTGCGCAAGCAGCAGGCGAACTGGAAAGACAAAGAAGGCGCCGTTGACGCTGAAGACCGTGTCACCATCGACTTCACCGGTTCAGTAGACGGTGAAGAGTTCGAAGGCGGCAAAGCGTCTGACTTCGTACTGGCAATGGGCCAGGGCCGTATGATCCCAGGCTTCGAAGACGGTATCAAAGGCCACAAAGCGGGCGAAGAGTTCACCATCGATGTGACCTTCCCGGAAGAGTACCACGCTGAAAACCTGAAAGGGAAAGCAGCGAAGTTCGTTATCAACCTGAAGAAAGTTGAAGAGCGCGAACTGCCAGAACTGACTGAAGAATTCATCAAACGTTTCGGCGTTGAAGATGGTTCCGTAGCCGGCCTGCGTACCGAAGTGCGTAAGAACATGGAACGCGAGCTGAACGGTGCCGTGCGTAACCGCGTGAAATCTCAGGCGATCGACGGCCTGGTGAAGGCGAACGAAATCGACGTTCCTGCTGCACTGATCGACAGCGAAATCGACGTTCTGCGCCGTCAGGCTGCACAGCGTTTCGGTGGCAACCAGCAGCAAGCGATGGAACTGCCGCGCGAGCTGTTTGAAGAGCAGGCGAAACGCCGCGTTGTTGTTGGCCTGCTGCTGGGCGAAGTGATTCGTACCCACGAGCTGAAAGCTGACGAAGAGCGCGTGAAAGGCCTGATCGAAGAGATGGCCTCTGCGTACGAAGATCCATCAGAAGTTATCGAGTTCTACGGTAAGAACAAAGAGCTGATGGACAACATGCGCAACGTTGCCCTGGAAGAGCAGGCTGTTGAAGCGGTACTGGCGAAAGCTAAAGTGTCCGAAAAAGCGACCTCTTTCAACGAACTGATGAACCAGCAGGCGTAATTTCGTCCCAACGGTTTAAAGTTTGAACAGAAAACCCGTTGCCCCCGGCGACGGGTTTTTTTTATCACAGCTTTAGCCCAGGAAGAGTGCTAAAACGGCCTTTCAGTGTTAGCGTAACAACAAAAGATTGTTATGCTTGAAATAGGGCACTGTGAACCCCATAAGTATGTAATCGCGATGAATGAGACTGGCTGATAATCCGTCCATAAGGTTACAATCAGTACAGCAGGTGTTTTCAATTTTGATCCAGGAGACGGAAATGTCATACAGTGGCGAACGAGATAACTTTGCACCCCATATGGCTCTGGTGCCAATGGTTATTGAACAGACCTCACGCGGTGAGCGTTCTTTTGATATCTATTCCCGTCTGCTCAAGGAACGCGTTATCTTTCTGACCGGCCAGGTGGAAGACCACATGGCAAACCTGATTGTGGCGCAGATGCTGTTTCTGGAAGCGGAAAACCCGGAAAAAGACATTTATCTGTACATTAATTCGCCAGGCGGCGTGATTACGGCAGGTATGTCTATTTACGACACCATGCAATTCATCAAGCCGGATGTGAGCACCATTTGTATGGGACAAGCCGCATCCATGGGGGCATTCCTGTTAACCGCAGGGGCGAAAGGTAAGCGTTTCTGCCTGCCGAACTCCCGCGTGATGATTCACCAGCCGCTGGGTGGTTACCAGGGCCAGGCGACGGATATCGAAATCCACGCCCGAGAAATTCTGAAAGTAAAAGCGCGCATGAATGAACTTATGGCGCAGCATACGGGTCAACCTCTCGAGCAGATCGAGCGCGATACCGAACGCGATCGCTTCC
This sequence comes from uncultured Enterobacter sp., assembly GCA_946477805.1. GTDB lineage: Bacteria > Pseudomonadota > Gammaproteobacteria > Enterobacterales > Enterobacteriaceae > Enterobacter. The sequence goes on along the minus strand of CAMKZP010000096.1, from coordinate 6,927 downwards.
TCTCTGCTCCAGAGGCAGTTGAGTACGGCCTGGTCGACTCCGTTTTGACCCATCGTAATTGATGCCCGCGACGCGAGTGTGCCGCTATACTAAGGTAGGGCGGCATTCTGCCGAAAGCAGCTTGCGTCTGAAAATGGCATTTGCGTCGTCATGTGCGGCACAAAGAACTTAAAAAGAGGTTTGGACTCATGACAGATAAACGCAAAGATGGTTCGGGCAAACTGCTGTACTGCTCTTTTTGCGGCAAAAGCCAGCATGAAGTGCGTAAACTGATTGCCGGACCGTCCGTGTATATCTGCGACGAGTGTGTCGATTTATGCAACGACATCATTCGCGAAGAGATTAAAGAAGTTGCCCCGCACCGTGAACGTAGCGCGTTGCCGACGCCGCATGAAATCCGTCATCACCTTGATGACTATGTCATCGGTCAGGAGCAGGCGAAGAAAGTGCTGGCGGTAGCGGTATACAACCATTACAAACGTCTGCGTAACGGCGATACCAGCAATGGCGTGGAACTGGGTAAAAGTAACATTTTGCTGATCGGCCCTACCGGTTCCGGTAAAACGCTGCTGGCAGAGACGCTGGCGCGCCTGCTGGACGTTCCATTTACCATGGCGGATGCCACCACCCTGACCGAAGCCGGTTACGTGGGTGAAGACGTTGAAAACATCATTCAGAAACTGCTGCAGAAGTGCGACTACGACGTACAGAAAGCCCAGCGCGGGATTGTCTATATCGATGAGATCGACAAAATCTCGCGTAAATCAGACAACCCGTCCATCACCCGTGACGTGTCGGGTGAGGGCGTACAGCAGGCACTCCTGAAGCTGATTGAAGGCACCGTTGCTGCGGTTCCGCCACAGGGCGGTCGTAAACATCCTCAGCAGGAGTTCCTGCAGGTTGATACGTCCAAGATCCTGTTCATCTGCGGCGGTGCGTTTGCGGGCCTGGATAAAGTGATCTCTCACCGTGTGGAAACCGGCTCCGGCATAGGTTTTGGCGCAACGGTGAAATCCACGTCTGAAAAACCGAATGAAGGCCAGCTGCTGTCGCAGGTTGAACCGGAAGATCTGATCAAGTTTGGTCTGATCCCTGAGTTTATCGGTCGTCTGCCGGTTGTGGCCACGCTGAATGAACTGAGCGAAGACGCGCTGATTCAGATCCTGAAAGAGCCGAAAAATGCGCTGACCAAGCAGTATCAGGCGTTGTTCAATCTGGAAGGCGTTGAGCTGGAATTCCGTGACGAAGCGCTGGACGCGATTGCGAAGAAAGCGATGATCCGCAAAACGGGCGCGCGTGGTCTGCGTTCCATCGTGGAAGCGGCGCTGCTGGACACCATGTACGATCTGCCGTCCATGGAAGATGTCGAGAAAGTGGTTATCGATGAGTCCGTCATCGGCGGCCAGACCAAGCCATTGCTGATTTACGGTAAACCCGAAGCTCAGCAGGCATCTGGCGAATAATTCACCAAACCATACAAGCAGTTAATCAAAAAGGGGGGATTTTATCTCCCCTTTGCTTTTTCCGTATTCATAGCGTTGAATGTGTGGGAAACATCCCCATATACTGGATACATGTTAATGGTTATGTGAAGCACAGTGACATGACCAGCTTACCTGGCGGACACTAAACTAAGAGAGAGCTCTATGAATCCTGAGCGTTCTGAACGCATTGAAATCCCCGTATTGCCGTTGCGCGATGTGGTGGTTTATCCGCACATGGTCATACCCTTATTTGTAGGGCGGGAAAAATCTATCCGTTGCCTCGAAGCCGCCATGGATCATGATAAAAAAATCATGTTGGTGGCGCAGAAAGAAGCATCGACGGATGAGCCGGGTGTAAACGATCTTTTCACCGTCGGGACCGTGGCCTCTATTTTGCAAATGCTGAAGCTGCCTGACGGCACCGTTAAGGTGCTGGTGGAAGGCTTGCAGCGTGCGCGTATTACCACTTTGTCAGACGATGGCGAGCACTTCTCTGCGAAGGCAGAGTACCTTGATTCGCCTGAGCTTGATGAGCGCGAGCAGGAAGTGCTGGTGCGCACCGCGATTAGCCAGTTTGAAGGCTATATCAAGCTGAACAAAAAAATCCCACCAGAAGTGCTGACGTCGCTGAACAGCATCGACGATCCCGCACGTCTGGCGGACACCATCGCTGCACATATGCCGCTGAAGCTGGCTGATAAACAGTCCGTGCTTGAAATGTCCGACGTGAATGAACGTCTGGAATACCTGATGGCGATGATGGAGTCTGAAATCGATCTGCTCCAGGTTGAGAAGCGTATTCGCAACCGCGTGAAAAAGCAGATGGAGAAATCTCAGCGTGAGTACTATCTGAATGAGCAAATGAAGGCCATTCAGAAAGAGCTGGGCGAGATGGACGACGCGCCGGACGAAAACGAAGCGCTGAAGCGTAAGATCGACGCGGCGAAAATGCCGAAAGAGGCCAAAGAGAAAGCGGAAGCAGAGCTGCAGAAGCTGAAAATGATGTCTCCGATGTCGGCTGAGGCGACCGTCGTGCGCGGCTATATTGAATGGATGGTTCAGGTTCCGTGGAACGCCCGCAGCAAGGTCAAAAAAGACCTGCGTCAGGCGCAGGAAATCCTCGATACCGACCACTACGGCCTGGAGCGCGTGAAAGACCGCATTCTTGAGTACCTCGCGGTACAAAGCCGTGTGAACAAAATTAAAGGCCCCATTCTGTGCCTGGTCGGGCCGCCGGGGGTGGGTAAAACCTCTCTGGGACAGTCTATCGCTAAAGCGACCGGACGCAAGTATATCCGTATGGCGCTGGGTGGCGTACGCGATGAAGCGGAAATCCGCGGTCACCGCCGTACCTACATCGGCTCTATGCCGGGTAAACTGATCCAGAAAATGGCGAAAGTGGGCGTCAAAAACCCGCTGTTCCTGCTTGATGAGATCGATAAAATGTCTTCGGACATGCGCGGCGACCCGGCGTCGGCGCTGCTGGAAGTGCTTGATCCAGAACAGAACGTCGCCTTCAGCGATCACTACCTGGAAGTGGACTACGACCTGAGCGACGTCATGTTCGTGGCGACGTCTAACTCCATGAACATTCCGGCTCCGCTGCTGGACCGTATGGAAGTGATCCGTCTGTCGGGCTATACCGAAGACGAGAAGCTGAACATTGCGAAACAGCACCTGCTGCCGAAGCAGATTGAGCGTAACGCGCTCAAAGCCAGCGAGCTGACCGTTGAGGACAGCGCGATTGTCGGCATCATTCGCTACTACACCCGTGAAGCGGGCGTGCGTAGCCTTGAGCGTGAAATTTCGAAACTGTGCCGTAAGGCGGTTAAACAGCTTCTGCTGGATAAGAGCCTGAAACACATCGTGATTAACGGCGATAACCTGCACGCGTACCTCGGCGTTCAGCGCTTCGACTACGGTCGCGCGGACAACGAAAACCGCGTTGGCCAGGTCACCGGTCTGGCATGGACGGAAGTAGGAGGCGATCTGCTGACCATCGAAACCGCCTGTGTACCGGGTAAAGGTAAGCTGACCTACACCGGTTCTCTGGGTGAAGTGATGCAGGAGTCTATCCAGGCTGCGCTGACCGTTGTGCGCGCGCGCGCGGAAAAATTGGGCATCAACGCGGATTTCTACGAAAAACGCGACATCCACGTTCACGTTCCGGAAGGGGCGACCCCGAAAGATGGTCCAAGCGCCGGTATCGCTATGTGTACGGCACTGGTGTCCTGCCTGACGGGTAACCCGGTACGTGCCGATGTGGCGATGACGGGTGAAATCACCCTGCGTGGCCAGGTGCTGCCAATCGGTGGACTGAAAGAGAAACTGCTGGCGGCACATCGCGGCGGGATCAAAACGGTACTGATTCCTTACGAGAATAAACGCGATCTGGAAGAGATTCCGGACAACGTGATTGCCGATCTGCAGATCCACCCGGTTAAGCGGATTGAGGAAGTTCTGAGTCTCGCACTGCAGAACGAACCCTCTGGAATGCAGGTTGTAACCGCAAAATAGTGACCTCGCGCAAAGAGCGTCAATAAAAATAAGGTTGGTAAGTCATTTCGGACTTGCCAGCCTTTTTTTGTATAGCTAATTTAGATTGCTGATTGGGTTAGCCATCAACAACGGGTGTTGTAAGGTCATGGCAGGCCTGATATAACTGCTGCGCGGTCGCGTTGTGAAGGATTCAGGCGCGATATAAATTATAAAGAGAGGAAGAGAACAGTGAATAAATCTCAACTGATTGACAAAATTGCTGCGGGTGCTGATATTTCTAAAGCTGCAGCTGGACGTGCGTTAGATGCTTTAATTGCTTCTGTTACTGAATCTCTGCAGGCTGGGGACGACGTTGCACTGGTAGGTTTCGGTACTTTTGCTGTTAAAGAGCGTGCTGCCCGTACTGGCCGCAACCCTCAGACCGGTAAAGAGATCACCATTGCTGCTGCTAAAGTGCCGGGTTTCCGCGCAGGTAAAGCGCTGAAAGACGCAGTAAACTGATTGCTTTCCCGATTCAGGGAAGCCGAAAAGTACAAGGGCGCATCATTTGATGTGCCTTTTTTGTTTGTCCAGGCCTGATTTGTGCGAGTTTATGCGAGTTGTGGGCTGACAATCGCACTGGTTTCTTGTCACAATACGTCTTTACGCGCAGCGGTAAGGATTTTCCGTTAGCGTCAGGTAACCAGTCACATACAGCGGAGTGTTGTTACACCATGATGGACAGCTTACGCACGGCTGCTAACAGTCTCGTGCTCAAGATTATATTCGGTCTCATTATCCTGTCGTTCATTTTGACCGGTGTGAGCAGCTACCTTATCGGCGGTGGCGCTAACTACGCCGCAAAAGTGAATGGCCAGGAAATCAGCCGTGGGCAGTTCGAAAACGCTTTCGCGGGTGAACGTAACCGTATGCAGCAACAGCTGGGAGACCAGTTCTCTGAGCTGGCGGCGAACGAAGGCTACATGAAAACGCTGCGTCAGCAGACGCTGAACCGCCTCATTGATGAAGCGCTGCTTGACCAGTATGCGAAGGACCTGGGTCTGGGCATCAGCGACGAGCAGGTAAAAAAAGCCATCATCTCGACGCCAGCATTCCAGTCTAACGGCACGTTCGACAACGCCCGTTACAACAGCATTGTGAAGCAGATGGGCATGACGGCCGATCAGTACGCGCAGGCGCTGCGTAATCAGCTGACCACGCAGCAGCTCATCAACGCCGTTGTGGGCACTGACTTCATGCTCAAAGGCGAAACCGACGAACTGGCTGCGCTGGTGGCTCAGCAGCGCGTGGTGCGTGAAGCGACCATCGATGTGAATGCCCTGGCGGCGAAGCAGCAGGCCAGCGACGCAGAGATCAGCGCCTACTACGAGCAAAACAAAAACGCCTTCGTTGCGCCTGAGCAGTTCCGCGTCAGCTATATCAAGCTGGATGCGGCTGCGCTGCAGGAAACCGTTTCTGACGCGGATATTCAGTCTTACTACGACCAGCATCAGGATCAGTTCACTCAGCCGCAGCGTAACCGCTACAGCGTGATCCAGACCAAAACGGAAGCAGAAGCCAAAACGGTACTGGACGAGCTGAACAAGGGCGCTGATTTCGCGGCCGTGGCGAAAGCCAAATCCACCGACATCATCTCTGCTAAAAACGGCGGCGATATGGGCTGGCTGGAAGAGGCCACCACCCCTGATGAACTCAAAGGCGCGGGCCTGAAAGAAAAAGGCCAGCTGTCAGGGGTGATCAAATCTTCTGTCGGCTACCTGGTGGCGCGTCTGGATGATGTTCAGGCTGCAAAAACCAAACCGCTGGCTGAGGTTCGTGACGACATCGCGGCTAAAGTGAAGCAAGAGAAAGCGCTGGACGCTTTCTATGCGCTGCAGCAGAAGGTGAGCGATGCCGCGAGCAACGATAACGAATCTCTGGCGGGTGCAGAGCAGGCCGCTGGGGTTAAAGCGGTTGAGACCGGCTGGTTTGGTCATGACAACCTGCCGGAAGAGCTGAACTTCAAGCCGGTTTCCGATGCCATCTTTAACGGCGGGCTGGTCGGTGAGAACGGCACGCCGGGCAGCAACTCCGACATCATTACCGTCGACGGCGATCGTGCGTTCGTGCTGCGCGTCAGCGAACATAAGGCTGAAGCCGTTAAGCCGCTGGCAGAGGTGAAGGACCAGGTTGTTGCGCAGGTGAAACATAACAAAGCGGAACAGCAGGCAAAACTGGATGCTGAAAAGATCCTGGTTGAGCTGAAAGCGGGTAAAGATGACGCCCTGAAGGCGGCTGGTCTGAGCTTCGGCGAGGCGAAAACCTTAAGCCGTACCGGTCAGGATCCCGTCAGCCAGGCGGCGTTTGGCCTGAGCCTGCCGGCGAAAGATAAACCGAGCTTCGGCTCCACCACCGATATGCAGGGGAATGTGGTTCTGCTGGCACTTGACGAAGTAAAAGCGGGCACCCTGCCAGAAGCGCAGAAGAAAGCGATGGTCCAGGGTATTACCCAGAATAATGCCCAGATTGCCTTCGAAGCGATGATGAGCAACCTGCGTAAAGAAGCCAAAATCAAGCTGGGTGATGCGAGCACGCAGCAGCAATAATTACGCGTCTGCTCGCAGATTTTCGTAACGCTCTGCAAAAACTAAAGGCCGCTTTCGCGGCCTTTTCCATTTCTGAAATCCGCTGTTTGTACCTGTTTTTCCGTGCGGTTATCGTGACGTGGCTGTCAACAAACAAGGAGAAAACAGCATGAAACGTGGAATCAAAGCACTGTTAATTACGCTCACCATTGTCACCACCGGGATGAGCGCAGGCGCGCTGGCGGCGGCACCCGCGGCAAAAACGCAGGCGGTACAGACCAAATCTGATGCAACCTCGCAGACGGCTGCGCCAACAAAAGCCGTTAATGCGGGTAAAAGCGTGGAGGATGACGGTACGCGCGTCAGCATTAATTCTGCAT
>CAMKZP010000095.1 GCA_946477805.1 uncultured Enterobacter sp. | reverse complement strand
CCGATGGTAGTGTGGGGTCTCCCCATGTGAGAGTAGGGAACTGCCAGGCATCAAATTTAGCGTGCTGATATGGCTCAGTTGGTAGAGCGCACCCTTGGTAAGGGTGAGGTCCCCAGTTCGACTCTGGGTATCAGCACCACTTTATACTTAGGTTAAAGTTCGGCAAGAAGTAAAAGAATTTGTCTGGCGGCTTTAGCGCGGTGGTCCCACCTGACCCCATGCCGAACTCAGAAGTGAAACGCCGTAGCGCCGATGGTAGTGTGGGGTCTCCCCATGTGAGAGTAGGGAACTGCCAGACATCAAATAAGTGAGAAGGCCATCCGAAAGGATGGCCTTTTTGCGTTATGGTTCCTGAGAAAAATAGCCCCGGTATGCGCAGCGCCACCGGGGAAAACAAACGTTTAATGAATCACCTGCGACAGGAACGCCCGCGTTCGTTCTGACTTAGGATGCGCAAAGAACTCACCCGGCGGGGCCTGCTCAACAATTTCGCCACGATCCATAAAGATCACCCGGTCGGCCACCGTTCTGGCAAACCCCATTTCGTGCGTCACGCAGAGCATCGTCATTCCGGATTGCGCCAGTCCAATCATGGTATCAAGCACTTCTTTGACCATTTCCGGGTCAAGCGCAGACGTTGGCTCATCAAATAGCATAATTTTAGGTTTCATGCACAGTGAACGGGCAATGGCCACGCGCTGCTGTTGCCCGCCCGAAATCTGTCCCGGAAATTTATGGGCATGTTCTGCGATGCGCACGCGTTCCAGGTAATGCATTCCCAGGGCTTCTGCCTCCTTTTTCGGCATCTTTTGCACCCAGATTGGTGCCAGCGTGCAGTTTTGCAGAACGGTCAGATGTGGGAACAGATTGAAGTGCTGAAACACCATTCCCACCTCCTGACGCACGCGTTCGATATTGCGGATATCTTCATTCAGCTCGATCCCATCCACAACAATACGTCCTTGCTGGTGTTCCTCAAGATGGTTAATACAGCGAATCGTCGTCGATTTTCCAGAGCCTGAAGGGCCGCAAAGGACGATGCGCTCACCCTGCTTTACCTTAAGATTAATATCCTTCAGGACATGAAATTGTCCGTACCATTTATTGACGTTTTCCAGCGTAATCATCGCGTCGGCGGGGGTCATCGTTATTTGGCTCATAATTTCCTCAGTGCGGCGTACGCCCGGTGTTAAAGCGCTTCTCCAGATGCTGGCTATAGCGCGACATGCTAAAACAGAAGATCCAGTAGATCAGGGCGGCAAAAACATATCCTTCGGTAGACATGCCCAACCAGGCAGGGTCAACGGTCGCCTGTTGCACGCTGCTAAAGAGATCGAATAACCCAATGATGATCACCAGACTGGTGTCTTTGAAAAGGGCGATGATCGTGTTAACCAGCCCGGGGATAACCAGCTTCAGCGCCTGTGGAAGTATCACCAGCCCTTGTGTTTTCCAGTATCCGAGAGCTAAAGATTCAGCTGCTTCATACTGGCCTTTGGGTAAAGCCTGCAGACCACCGCGCACAACCTCAGCAACGTAGGCGGACTGGAACAGAATTACCCCTACCAGGGCACGGATCAGTTTGTCTATCGTTGTGCCTTCCGCCATAAACAATGGCAGCATGACCGAAGACATAAACAGAACGGTGATAAGCGGAACGCCGCGCCAGAATTCGATAAAGATGACGGAGAGCACGCGTATGATCGGCATTTTTGAGCGTCGGCCAAGGGCGAGTAAAATCCCCCACGGCAATGCGCCGGCGATCCCCACTGAAGCAACGATCAGCGTCAGCGTCAGGCCGCCCCACTGGCGGGTTTCGACGCGCTCCAGCCCCAGAAAACCGCCGTACAGCAGCACCCAGACGATAACGGGATAAGCAACCGCCCAGCAGGCGATATAGCGTCCGCGATGGGGCAGTTTTTTCCAGAACATGGCCGCAACTGAGATCAGGCCTATCACGAGGGTCAGGTTAATCCGCCAGCGCTGTTCGTGTGGGTACAATCCATACATGAACTGGCCGAAACGCTCGTGGATAAACACCCAGCACGCGCCCGCTTTCGTACAGTCAGCGCGGGTAGAGCCTACCCAGTTGGCCTGTAAAAAAGCCCAGTTGAGCAGCGGGGGGATCAATTCCCACATAAGCCACAGACAGACAATGGTCAGCAGGCTGTTGCTCCAGCTGGAGAAGAGGTTTTTGCGTGCCCAGGTAATGTAACGTCCACCAGCGGATTTAGCCGGACGCGAAGAGTGAGACAATATCGCTTTTGTCATCAGAGTTCCTTAGCGCTCAACCAGGGCGATGCGACGGTTATACAGGTTCATCAGCAGCGAGATGATCAGGCTGATAATCAGGTAGACGGACATCGTCATGGCAATGGTTTCAATCGCCTGCCCGGTCTGGTTAAGTACGGTTCCGGCAAACAGCGATACCATATCCGGGTAGCCAATAGCAGCGGCCAGGGATGAGTTTTTGACAACGTTGAGGTACTGGCTGGTCAGCGGCGGAATGATGACCCGCAAAGCCTGCGGAATAATGACCTGGCGCAGCGTCACGGTATTGGGCAAACCGAGCGATCGTGCAGCCTCATGCTGCCCATGCGGCACAGCCTGAATGCCTGCACGGATTATTTCAGCGATAAAGGCGGACGTATAAATGGACAACGCCAGCGTCAGGGCTGCCAGCTCGGGGATTAACACCATCCCTCCCTGGAAGTTAAAGCCGCGCAGGTGCGGAATATCCCAGTGCAGCGCGGCTCCGGACAGCCAGTGCGCCACAAACGGCAGGCCGAAAATCAGCGCTATCGCGATTGGCCATGTTTTCCGCAGCTGTCCGGTTTTGATCTGATGTTTACGGTTATAGCGAAATAACCCACCAGAAATGATGAGCGCAATGGCAATGGCGGTGATAAACGCGAAAAGCCCATCGGCAGCCTGCGGGGAGGGAATATAAAGCCCGCGGTTACTCAGGAAAAACAGCTCAAAAGCGTCTACAGCCTGGCGCGGCCCTGGTAAGTTACGCAGCACGGCAAAATACCAGAAAAAGATCTGCAGCAGTGGAGGGATATTACGGAACGTCTCAATATAAATTGTGGATAGCTTGTGCAGCAGCCAGTTTTCAGAAAGACGCGCCAGGCCAATAAAGAAGCCCAGTATCGATGCGAAGACGATACAGAGTGCCGATACCACCAGCGTATTCAGTAAACCAACCACGAACACGCGTCCGTACGTATCGCCTTCCTGATAATCAATAAGATGCTGAACGATGCCAAAACCCGCGCTGCGATCCAGAAATGCAAAGCCAGACGTGATGCCGCGATTATTCAGGTTAGTCACCGTGTTATGGATTAAATAAACGACGACAACCACAACCGCAGTAATAGCAATAATCTGGAATAGCCAGGCGCGGACCGCGGGGTGAGAAAAGGATAACGATCCTTTTAAGGCTGAGCGGCGATGGAGCATAAAGAAACCTCGGTAACCATGACTCTGGAGTGGGCACTGCGCGCGCAGTGCCCGTACAGCCGTTGCTTAACGTACTGGCGGTGCGTACTGAATGCCGCCGTTGTTCCAGAGGTTGTTCTGGCCGCGTTTAATCTTCAGCGGGCTCTCCGATCCCACGTTTCGCTCGAAAATTTCAGCGTAGTTACCTACCTGCTTAACGATGTGATACGCCCATTTGTTATCCAGCTTGAGATCTTTGCCAAAATCACCTTCTTTGCCCAACAGATGCGCCATGTCCGGCGTGGACGGATTCGCGGCTTTTTCATCGACATTTTTAGAGTTAATACCCATCTCTTCGGCATTCAGCATGGCAAACAGCGTCCAGCGTACGATGGAGAACCAGTCTTCGTCACCGCGGCGAACAACCGGTCCCAGAGGCTCTTTGGAAATTACTTCAGGCAGGACGATCCACTCGGCAGGGTTACTTAGCTTAATGCGCAGCGCGTACAGTTGCGACTGGTCAGAAGCCAGCGTATCGCAGCGCCCTGACTCCAGCGCTTTGGCTGATTCATCAGAACGATCGAACGTCACCGGGGTGTACTTCATGCTGTTTGCTTTGAAGTAGTCCGCGACGTTAAGCTCGGTATCGGTTCCCGCCTGAATACAGACGGTTGCACCATCCAGCTCTTTGGCGCTTTTCAGGCCAGCTTTATTGTGGGTAAGAAAACCGATGCCGTCATAATAGGTGACGCCGGTAAACGACATCCCCATGCCGGCATCCCGGGAGGAGGTCCAGGTGGTGTTGCGTGAAAGCATATCCACTTCGCCAGACTGCAGGGCGGTGAAACGCTCTTTCGCCGTCAGCGGCGTGTATTTTACTTTGCTGTCATCGCCGAAAACGGCTGCGGCGACGCCACGGCAGACATCAACATCGATACCGGTAAATTTGCCGTTAGCATCGGCATAAGAAAAGCCAGGCAAACCGTCGCTGATACCGCATTGTACAAAACCTTTCTTTTTAACGGCATCCAGCGTCGTGCCCGCGTGGGCCTGACCTGCTACAGCAAACATCACACCTGCAGCGGCCAGGCTGGCTATCATCGTCTTTTTCATAATGCATCCTGTGAGGCGAAATTTATCGTTATAGGGGCGTTTTAAAACGCTTTTACCTGTCTGTGGCGTTGGCCAACGTTTATAAAGCAAACGTAATGCCAGGTTTTACGTTCAACGAAATGGGGATTATTAAACGCATCAAGCTGAGTGTAGACAGGGTTAAATAAACCGAGCGCCCTGAAATGGTGCGAAATTCCAACCTGCGCCACAAATCAGAGCAAAATTTTGATTAACGGTGAGATAAAGATGCAAGATAGTTTCGGACGTGAATATTGGCAGGATCTGTAATGTAATTAATATGTGAAAATCATCACGATGTAATATGAAAATTAAATCACGCGACAATAAAAATGTGATTGTAAGACGATCTAAATTAAGTGAAGGGAAAAGAGAAGGTGCGCTTTTTATACCTGCTTGGAATGGCTGCACTATTCAAAAGCAAAAGCGCGGCAGCGCCGCGCTTTCAAAGAGTGGGGTTATTTGGTCAGGGCGACGATACCCAGTGTCAGGCCAGCTATCGCAGCTGCGCCGCCAGCAATCGCGCCGGCAGTTTCCCAGTTATCCTGAGTGGTGCCTTTCATACAGGTGTTGGTATGAACCAGACGGCCCTGATCGTCGTAAACCGGTACACACGGAGAATCGTGCGCGCATCCAGCAAGCAGCGCAGCGAGAAGTGCAACGGAAATGAATCTTTTCATGATGTTACCTCAGTATTTTCATTCATTCGCTTTAAGGCCAAAAGGGCAATAAACGAATCGAAGGCTATTTTACCACCGGCATAAGCCCTGGTTGCAGGGTGAATAATCTCAAATTATGTAGATTGTAAAAATGATGGAGAAAAAAGAGTTTGCCGAATAAATGAATGGAGAAAGTATGGAGCTGAGACAATTTTTTATAGCAACATTTGCGTTAAATAAAAAAGGCACCAGAGGTGCCTTTCGCTAATGTTTAGCCCTTATGACGCGTAAAACGGCGTCGGACAACCACGAAGAAAACGGGCACGAAGAAAATAGCCAGCAGAGTCGCTGATAGCATTCCCCCCATTACACCCGTCCCGACAGCATTTTGTGCGCCACTCCCCGCACCGCTGCTGACGACCAGTGGCATAACGCCAAGAATAAACGCGAGAGAAGTCATCAGGATAGGGCGTAAACGCATCCGCGAGGCTTCCAGCGTGGCTTCAATGATCCCCTTGCCCTCTTTATCCATAAGTTCTTTTGCAAACTCAACGATCAGAATGGCGTTTTTGGCTGACAAACCAACCGTGGTGAGCAGACCCACCTGGAAGTAAACATCATTGTTTAGCCCACGCAGTGAGGCCGCAAGAAGCGCCCCTATCACCCCTAACGGCACAACCAGCATGACGGAGAACGGTATAGACCAGCTTTCATAAAGGGCCGCCAGGCACAGGAACACCACTATCAACGAAATAGCGTACAGCGCAGGCGCCTGGTTGCCGGAGAGGCGTTCCTGATATGACATTCCCGTCCAGTCGTATCCGATACCGGAAGGTAGCTTCGAGGCCAGGCTTTCCAGCATCGCCATAGCTTCTCCGGTACTTTTACCCGGCGCAGACTCACCGAGGATCTCCATCGAAGGCATTCCGTTGTAGCGTTCCAGCCGCGGAGAACCGTACACCCAGTGGGAACTACTGAAAGCAGAGAACGGGACCATTTCACCGTTTGCACTGCGCACATAGAGGTTATTGATATCACCTGGCAACATGCGGAAGCGGGCATCGGCTTGCACGTACACTTTCTTCACCCGACCATGGTCGATAAAGTCGTTTACATAGGTGCCGCCCAATGCCGTCGACACCGTCTGGTTAACTTCAGCAAGGCTGATACCTAACGCTTGCGCCTTCTCCTGATCGACATCCAGCTTAAACTGAGGCGTGTCTTCCAGGCCGTTAGGACGCACGCGTACCAGCAGGTCAGGGTACTGTTTTACCATACCCAAAAGCTGGTTACGGGCCTGGGTCAGCTGCGTATGCCCCAGGTTTGCCTGATCAATCAGCTCAAAGTCGAAGCCGGTCGCGGTACCCAGTTCGAGAATGGCCGGTAAGTTGAACGGAAAAATGAGGCCATCTTTGATTTGGCTAAAGGCGCCTGCCGCACGGCTAACGATCGCCTCAACGCTGTTTTCCTTGCCCGGACGATCTTCCCATGGTTTCAGGCTCACGAAGGCAATACCCGAGTTTTGCCCCTGGCCGCTAAAGCTAAATCCGTTGACCGTAAAGACGGACTGAACGTTCGCCTTCTCTTTCGTCAGATAATAATCCTGAACCTGATCGAGCACCTGCTGGGTACGCATCTGCGTTGCCCCTGCCGGAAGCTGGACCATCGTCATAAACACGCCCTGATCTTCTTCAGGCAGGAACGAGGTGGGTAAGCGCAGGAAGAGAACCGCCATCCCCCCGACGATGATGAGGTAGACGAGCAGATAACGCCCGGTCTTACGTAAAATACCGCTTACGCTGTTGCTGTAATGCCCCACGCTTCTATCAAAGAGCGCGTTGAACCAGCCGAAGAAGCCGCCTTTGCTTTCATGATGCTCGCTGGAGGCGGGTTTGAGCAAGGTGGCACAAAGCGCAGGGGTGAGGATCAACGCAACCAGAACCGACAGCGCCATCGCGGAGACAATGGTGAGCGAGAACTGACGATAGATAGCCCCGGTTGACCCGCCAAAGAACGCCATCGGAATGAACACCGCCGACAGCACCATGGCAATACCTACCAGCGCGCCCTGGATCTGCTCCATGGATTTCTGCGTTGCTTCTTTTGGCGGCAGCTTATCCTCAACCATCACGCGCTCGACGTTTTCGACCACCACGATGGCATCATCAACCAGCAGGCCTATCGCCAGCACCATCCCGAACATCGTGAGGGTGTTGATGGAGAAGCCAAAGGCCGCCAGGACGGCAAAGGTCCCTAGCAGCACGACGGGTACAGCGATGGTGGGGATCAGGGTTGCCCGCAGGTTTTGCAGGAACAGGTACATCACCAGGAATACGAGGACGATCGCTTCAAACAGCGTTTTCACCACTTCGTGGATGGAGATGGTCACAAATGGCGTTGTGTCGTAGGGATACACAACTTTCAGCCCCTGAGGGAAGAACGGTTGTAGCTGCGCCAGCTCGCTCTTGATCGCTGCGGCAGTATTTAGCGCATTTGCCCCGGTTGCCAGTTTGATCCCGAGACCCGTTGCGGTCTGGCCGTTGATTTTGGTGACCATATTGTAGTTTTCACCACCCAGCTCAATCCGCGCCACATCCTTGAGATGCACCATCGAGCCGTCCTGATTCACCTTCAGCGTTACCCGACCAAACTCCTCCGGCGACTTCAACCGTGTCTGAGCGATAATAGAGGCGTTTAACTGTTGTCCCGGCACAGAAGGCGATCCGCCCAGCTGGCCCGCAGCGATTTGATCGTTCTGCGTTTTCAGCTGGTTGATCACATCCAGCGGCGTGAGCTGGTATTTATCCATCGCGTTGCTGTCGAGCCAGATGCGCATAGCGTACTGAGCGCCAAACAGCTGAACATCACCCACCCCAGAGGTGCGGCTAATCGCGTCTTTTACGTTTGAAGCGACATAGTCAGAGATGTCTTCCTGAGTGAGGTTTGGGTTGTCAGACACAAAGCCCGCCACCAGCAGAAAGCTGCTGCTGGATTTCTTAACGCCAATGCCCTGTTGCTGCACTTCCTGCGGCAACAGGGGCATCGCAAGCTGAAGTTTGTTCTGAACCTGGACCTGTGCGATATCAGGATCGGTGCCTGACTCGAACGTCAGGGTGATGGTCACGTTACCCGCTGAATCGCTGGTGGAGGACATGTACATCAGGTTGTCGATGCCGTTCATGTTCTGTTCGATAACCTGCGTCACGGTATCCTGAACCGTCTGCGCGTCAGCGCCAGGGTAGGTTGCCGTGACGGCCACAGCAGGAGGGGCGATGGTCGGGTACTGAGCCACAGGCAGTTGTAAAATGGCCAGCCCGCCCGCAATCATTAAAATGATGGCGAGCACCCAGGCAAACACCGGCCGCTGTATAAAGAAATTAGCCATGTAGTCGTCCCTTAGCTGGCTGGAGTAACGGCGGTATCCGGTGTCGCCACAACGGAGACGCCCGGGTGAACTTTTTGTAAGCCACTCACAATGACGCGATCGCCATTTTTCAGCCCCTCCGTCACCAGCCAGCGGTCACCAATGGCCTGCGGCGCCACAACAGTGCGCGTTTCAACCTGGTTTTTATCGTTCACCACCAGTACGGTTGCATCGCCGCGCGGTGTGCGGGTCACGCCCTGTTGGGGAACCAGAATGGCATTCGGCTGTATGCCTTCATCAATACGCGCGCGGACAAACATGCCCGGCAGAAGCATATGCTGAGGATTAGGAAAGATCGCGCGCAGCGTAATTGAGCCGGTGCTTTCGTCCACCGTGACATCAGAGAACTGCAGCGTGCCTTTGAGAGGATAAGGCTGACCATTTTCCATCAGCAGCTCAACGGAGCGGGTGCCATCGCCTTTTTGCAGGCTGGTCTGTTTCAGACGCATGAAATCGCTGCTGGACTGCGTCACGTCGACATAAATAGGATCAAGCTGCTGGACGGTTGCCAGCGCGGCAGATTGCCCGGTGGTGACGAGCGCCCCTTCGGTGACGCTGGATTTACCGATACGGCCGTCGATCGGCGATGTCACTTTGGTGTAAGCAAGGTTGATACGCGCGCTTTCCACGCCAGCCTGCGCGGCAACGACGCTGGCGTCGGCCTGCTGTGCCGTTGCAACCGCCTGATCGTACTCCTGCCTGCTGACGTACTGCGTGCCGACCAGCGGGAGATAACGCTTCACCGTCAGGCGAGCAATAGTGGCTGCCGCCTGCGCTTTTGCCAGTTCGCCCTTTGCATTGTCGTAGGCAGCCTGATAGGTGGCAGGATCGATTAGGTAAAGCGATTCGCCCGCTTTTACGTCGCTGCCTTCCGTGAAATTACGGTGCAGAATAATACCGCTCACCTGAGGGCGAACTTCGGCGACGCGAAACGCGTCGGTTCTGCCCGGCAGCTCCGTTGTTACCGCCAGCGGAGCGCTTTTAACAATGTGAACGCTAACCTGAGGGGCCTGCGCCTGCGGGTGTTGATTTTCCTGCCCATCGCACCCCGCGAGCAGCAGGGCGCAGACAATAAAACCGGATAAGGGCAAAAGTCTGAAATGGTTCGTCATTACTGTTCCTTTAGCTACCCATTAACCGAAAGTTGCCGTTAATCGGTGAGGGGGTAGGGGCAAAAAATAAAAATGTAGCTGCGTATAATAATGAGGGTATTTATTGT
>CAMKZP010000094.1 GCA_946477805.1 uncultured Enterobacter sp. | reverse complement strand
ACCCGGCGGCCTGTAAGCCGTTGTTCCGTGTCAGTGGAGGCGCATTATAGGGAGTAATTACGAAGCCGCAAGTCTAAATTGGAAATTATTTATCAACCGCTCACTTTCCAGGCAAATTACGTCTCAGACCTCAATTTTCGCCTGGTTTTTGAACAAAAACGAGCCGCAAGGGGCTCGTTTTTGCATTTTGTGACTTACTGCACTGCCACAATGCGAGCCTCGTTGGCTTCCAGACGGATAACCTTGCCCGGAATTAACTCCCCAGAGAGGATTTGTTGCGCCAGCGGGTTTTCGATTTGCTGCTGGATAGCACGTTTCAATGGACGCGCCCCGTAAACAGGATCGTAACCATTCTCGCTCAGAAGCTTCAGCGCATCGTCAGAGATGTGGATTTCATATCCACGCTCTTCCAGACGTTTGTACAGACGCTGCAGCTGGATTTGAGCAATTGACGCAATGTGTTTCTCACCCAGAGGATGGAATACCACCACTTCATCAATACGGTTGATGAATTCTGGACGGAAGTTCTGGCTCACAACGCCAAGCACCAGATCTTTCATATGGCCGTAATCCAGCTCTCCGAAACGCTCCTGAATCAAATCGGAACCCAGGTTCGAGGTCATGATCACCACCGTATTACGGAAGTCGACGGTTCTCCCCTGCCCGTCGGTCAGACGTCCATCATCCAGTACCTGCAGCAGAATGTTAAACACATCCGGATGCGCTTTTTCCACCTCATCCAGCAGGATGACGGAATAAGGGCGGCGGCGAACCGCTTCCGTCAGATAGCCACCTTCCTCATAACCGACATATCCCGGAGGCGCACCGACCAGACGCGAGACCGAGTGTTTCTCCATAAACTCGGACATATCAATACGCACCATCGCGTCGTCGCTGTCGAACATAAAGTTAGCCAGCGCTTTACACAGCTCGGTTTTACCGACCCCCGTTGGCCCCAGGAACAGGAACGAACCGATGGGGCGATTCGGATCGGAGAGCCCAGCACGGCTACGACGGATGGCGTTGGAAACCGCTTCAACCGCCTCGTTCTGGCCAATCACGCGGCTGTGCAGATCGTGCTCCATGCGCAGCAGTTTTTCGCGTTCGCCCTCCAGCATGCGCGCCACCGGAATACCCGTCCAGCGAGCTAACACCTCAGCAATTTCTGCATCCGTCACCTTATTACGCAACAGACGCATCGTTTTGCCCTCGGACTGCGTCGCAATCTCAAGCTGTTTCTCCAGTTCAGGAATTTTTCCGTACTGCAGTTCAGACATCCGGGCCAGGTCACCGACGCGACGCGCCTGCTCAATGGCAATTTTTGCCTGTTCCAGTTCAGCTTTGATTGTCTGGGTGCCGGAAAGAGAGGCTTTTTCTGCTTTCCACTCTTCTTCTAATTCAGAGTACTGGCGCTCTTTATCGTCGAGCTCCTCGTTCAGCATATCCAGGCGTTTCTTACTGGCTTCATCTGACTCTTTATTCAGCGCCTGCTGTTCCAGCTTGAGCTGAATAATACGGCGATCCAGCCGGTCCAGCTCTTCCGGTTTTGAGTCAATCTGCATACGAATGCTGGATGCAGCTTCATCGATCAGGTCGATAGCTTTATCCGGCAGCTGACGATCTGCAATATAGCGATGCGAAAGCGTGGCCGCCGCAACGATAGCCGGGTCCGTGATCTGCACATGATGGTGCAGCTCATAGCGCTCCTTCAGGCCTCGCAGGATCGCGATGGTGTCTTCGACGCTCGGCTCAGCGACAAACACTTTCTGGAAGCGACGTTCCAGCGCGGCATCTTTTTCGATGTACTGACGGTACTCATCCAGCGTCGTTGCGCCGACGCAGTGCAGTTCACCACGGGCCAACGCAGGTTTCAGCATGTTCCCGGCATCCATTGCGCCGTCCGCCTTACCGGCACCGACCATGGTGTGCAGTTCGTCGATAAACAGAATGACGTTGCCTTCCTGTTTCGCCAGATCGTTGAGCACGCCTTTGAGACGCTCTTCAAACTCGCCGCGGTATTTTGCCCCCGCCACCAGCGCGCCCATATCCAGCGCCAGCACGCGGCGGCCTTTCAGCCCTTCCGGCACTTCGCCGTTGACGATACGCTGCGCCAGGCCTTCAACGATGGCGGTTTTACCGACACCGGGTTCACCAATCAGCACCGGGTTGTTCTTGGTACGACGCTGCAGCACCTGGATAGTACGACGAATCTCTTCATCACGGCCGATCACCGGGTCAAGTTTGCCCTGCTCAGCACGCTCGGTCAGATCGACCGTAAATTTCTTCAAAGCCTGACGCTGGTCTTCGGCTCCCTGATCGTTCACGCTTTCACCTCCGCGCATTTTCTCAATCGCCTGAGTCACATTGGCGGTGGTTGCACCGGCAGTTTTCAGCAGGTCGGTCAAGGTACCACGTGATTCAAGCGCCGCCAGAACAAACAGCTCTGACGAAATAAAGTTGTCCCCACGTTTTTGCGCCAGCTTGTCGCAAAGATTCAGCACGCGCACCAGATCCTGAGACGGCTGAACGTCGCCGCCGGTGCCTTCTACCTGCGGTAAGCGGCTCAGCGCCTCATCGATGGCTGTGCGTAACTGGCCAGCATTAATGCCGGCAGACGTTAATAACGGACGTACCGATCCCCCTTCCTGATTCAGCAAGGCGCTCATTAAATGAAGAGGTTCGATAAACTGGTTGTCGTGCCCCAGTGCGAGAGACTGGGCATCGGCGAGAGCAAGCTGGAATTTATTAGTAAGACGATCCAGACGCATAACTCCTCCCATAACAGGTCAAATTTGCTACTGGAGATTAAATGAGGTCATCCCTCAATTATTCAAGGTTAATGACCTGAATTATGTGAAAAGAAAACGGCACGTGCCGGATCGTCTTGATTCTCTAGGTTATATCAGCCAAATGAAACTTGCCATACGACCCGTCGTCTTGTCGCGGCGATAAGAGAAAAAATCACCCTTTTCGGTGAAGGTACAGCGATCGCCGCCGAAGATCTGCGTCACGCCAACATTATACAGGCGCTGGCGAGCGAGCTGATAAATATCCGCCAGATACTTTTCTCCAGCAGGTACGAAGGCGTTAATCGCCTGAGGATCTTTGGCGATAAAGGCTTCACGTACCTCAGACCCCACTTCAAACGCCCGAGGCCCAATGGCCGGGCCAAGCCAGGCGATAATATTCGCAGGAGCATCGTTGAAGCTGGCGACGGTCTCTTCGAGCACGCCTTCACACAAACCGCGCCAGCCCGCGTGGGCGGCAGCCACTTCCGTACCCGCCTGATTGCAAAACAGCACTGGCAGGCAATCGGCTGTCATTACGGCGCAAACTGTTCCCGGAGTATTGCTGTAAGAGGCATCGGCACGTTTAGACGCGTAGGGTTCCCCCGTCAATTTCAGCACATCTTTGCCGTGCACCTGCTCAAGCCAGACCGGTTTCGACGGCAGATTCCCCGCAGCAAACAGTCGCGTGCGGTTCTCGTCGACGTGATCCAGGTTATCGCCACAGTGCGCGCCCAGGTTCAGAGACTCCCAGGCCCCCTGGCTAACGCCGCCGATACGGGTTGAACTGCAGGCTGCCACGCCTTCAGGCAGCGGCCACTCCGGAACAATCAGTTTGGTCATAGCCAGTCCACGTGATCCTTATGTTCTTCGAAATCAGCACGCATTGCGTCAATAAGTTCAACCATATCCTGTGGGATTGGCGCATGCCATTCCATCTGGATGCCGGTAACCGGATGATACAGACGCAACATGGTGGCGTGCAGCGCCTGGCGATCGAATTTGCGCAGCACGCTAATGAACGCTTCCGACGCGCCTTTTGGCGGACGCGGGCGGCCACCGTACACTGGGTCACCCACCAGCGGATGGGTAATGTGCGCCATGTGAACACGGATCTGGTGCGTACGTCCGGTTTCCAGACGCAACCGCAGGCGCGTGTGAATACGGAAATGTTCCATGATGCGATAATGCGTTACCGCCGGCTTGCCCATCGGGTGCACCGACATATGCGTACGCTTGGTTGGGTGACGGCTAATCGGCTCTTCAACCGTACCGCCAGAGGTCATATGACCAATCGCCACCGCTTCATACTCACGCGTGATTTCGCGCAGCTGCAGGGATTCCACCAGACGAGTTTGAGCGGGGATCGTTTTCGCCACCACCATCAGGCCAGTGGTGTCTTTATCCAGTCGGTGAACAATACCGGCGCGCGGGACGTCCACAATCGGTGGATAATAATGGAGAAGCGCATTAAGCACGGTACCATCAGGATTACCCGCGCCTGGATGAACCACCAGACCTCGCGGCTTGTTGATGATCAAAATGTCGTCATCTTCATAAACAATATCCAGGGGGATATCCTGCGGCTCGAAGCGTACTTCCTCTTCGATTTCAGCATTGATGGCGACAGCTTCCCCACCTAACACTTTCTCTTTTGGTTTGTCCCAGACTTTGCCGTTAACCTGCACCTGCTGGTCCAGGATCCATTCTTTTATGCGTGAACGCGAATAATCAGGGAACAATTCGGCCAAAGCTTGATCTAAGCGTTGACCGAGCTGATTTTCGGAGACTGTTGCGGTGAGTTCTACTCGTTGTGCCATAAACTGCTTCTTCGTTTAACGTTGGGTTTTACGGCTTCGCCGTATAATATAGTGTGCTATTGTAGCTGGTCTTAATCGGGAGCAGGAAAGAGATTCTCCCGGACAAACATTTGAGGAAAGTCAAAACGTCATGACGCGCATGAAATATCTGGTGGCAGCGGCCACGTTGAGCCTGGCTTTGGTGGGCTGCTCCGGTTCGAATGAACAGGTCCCTGACAATCCGCCGAATGAAATCTATGCGACTGCACAACAAAAACTGCAGGACGGTAACTGGAAACAGGCGATAACGCAACTGGAAGCGCTGGATAATCGCTATCCGTTTGGCCCCTATTCGCAGCAGGTACAGTTAGATCTCATCTACGCCTACTATAAAAATGCTGATTTACCGCTGGCTCAGGCTACCATCGATCGCTTTATTCGTCTGAACCCGACTCATCCTAACATCGATTATGTCATGTACATGCGCGGCCTGACCAATATGGCGTTGGATGACAGTGCGCTTCAGGGCTTCTTCGGCGTGGATCGTTCTGACCGTGACCCACAGCACGCACGCGATGCCTTCAACGACTTCTCCAAACTGGTGCGCGGCTACCCGAACAGCCAGTACATCACCGATGCCACTAAGCGTCTGGTGTTCCTGAAAGATCGTCTGGCGAAATACGAATATTCCGTTGCGGAATACTACACCCGTCGCGGCGCATGGGTCGCTGTGGTTAACCGTGTAGAAGGCATGCTGCGTGACTACCCGGATACCCAGGCAACGCGTGACGGCCTGAAGCTGATGGAAAATGCCTACCGTAAAATGCAGATGGACGCGCAGGCAGAAAAAGTGGCGAAAATCATCGCCGCGAACAGCAGCAACACCTGATATCTCTTTCCATGCAAAACGGCAGCCTCAGGGCTGCCGTTTTTTTGTTCGTCTCTGTTGCTCGCTGAAGCGGTTTAGCTTCAGCACATCCCGTCAACTATGACCGCAAATTTCGACGTCGACAAGGTAAATCTCCCCTCTTCATGCCCTGCCTCACAAAAAAGATTCCCTGACAAAAACCAACAAAATAACGTGATTTAAATCACACATTTTGACATTGGGTGGGGTATGCTGGAATCACCAAGACGGAAAGACAAGAGGTAAAATTTATGACAATGAACATTACCAGTAAACAAATGGAAATTACTCCGGCAATTCGCCAGCACGTCGCAGACCGTCTCGCCAAACTGGATAAATGGCAAACTCATTTGATTAACCCACATATCATTCTGTCTAAAGAGCCGCAGGGTTTCATCGCTGACGCAACTATCAATACTCCAAACGGCCATCTGGTCGCCAGCGCAAAACATGACGATATGTACACGGCCATCAACGATTTGATCAACAAGCTGGAACGGCAGCTCAATAAAGTGCAACACAAAGGTGAAGCCCGTCGCGCCGCAACATCGGTGAAAGACGCCAGCTTCGCGGAAGAAGTTGAAGAAGAGTAATCCTTTACATTGAGTGTACCGCCAACGCGCCTTCGGGCGCGTTTTTTATTGACAGGGTGAAAACAGTACGGGTACTTTAACGGTATCAATCTCAGGATGACTTTATGAAACTTACGCCGTTCTTCTTCGCATTCTTTTTTACCTTCCCCTGACCGGGAGGCGTTTCGTCGTGTGATAAAGAATGCGAAGACGAACAACAAGGCCTCCCACACCGGGGGGCCTTTTTTATTGATAACGATAAAACGAGAAAGACAACACTATGACACCGGAAAACCCGTTACTGGATCTGCGAGTAAAAATCAGCGCACTCGATGAAAAACTGCTGGCGCTGCTGGCCGAACGCCGCGCGCTAGCCGTTGAAGTGGGCAAAGCCAAGCTGGACTCCCACCGTCCCGTGCGTGATATTGACCGCGAGCGCGATCTGCTGGAGCGTCTGATTCAGCTCGGCAAAGCCCATCACCTGGATGCCCACTACATTACCCGTCTGTTCCAGCTCATCATCGAAGACTCCGTGCTGACGCAGCAGGCCCTGCTGCAACAGCACCTGAACAAAACTAACCCGCACTCCGCCCGGGTCGCCTTCCTGGGGCCAAAAGGCTCCTACTCCCACCTCGCGGCACGCCAGTACGCCGCGCGCCATTTTGAGGAGTTCATCGAGAGCGGCTGCGCGAAATTTGCTGATATTTTCAATCAGGTTGAAACCGGCCAGGCTGATTACGCCGTGGTGCCGATTGAGAACACCAGCTCAGGCGCCATCAACGAGGTCTACGATCTGCTGCAGCATACCAGCCTGTCGCTGGTTGGCGAGCTGACGATTCCGATCGACCACTGCGTGCTGGTCTCCGGCTCAACCGACCTGAGCAATATTGAAACGGTGTACAGCCATCCGCAGCCGTTCCAGCAGTGCAGCCAGTTCCTGAACCGCTATCCTAACTGGAAAATTGAGTACACCGAAAGCACCTCGGCGGCGATGGAAAGAGTGGCGCAGGCCAATTCCCCGGCGGTGGCGGCACTGGGCAGCGAAGCGGGCGGCGCACTGTACGGCCTGCAGGTGCTGGAGCGTAATCTGGCCAACCAGACGCAAAATATCACCCGCTTCGTGGTGCTGGCACGTAAGGCCATCAATGTCTCAGACCAGGTGCCCGCCAAAACCACGCTGCTGATGGCCACCGGCCAGCAGGCCGGCGCACTGGTTGAAGCCCTGCTGGTGCTGCGTAACCACAACCTGATTATGACGAAGCTGGAATCCCGTCCGATTAACGGCAACCCCTGGGAAGAGATGTTCTACCTGGATATTCAGGCTAACCTGGAGTCTGCGTCCATGCAGAAAGCCCTGCGCGAGCTGGGTGAGATCACCCGCTCCATGAAGGTGCTGGGCTGCTATCCGGGTGAAAACGTTGTACCGGTTGACCCGTCCTAGCGCTCGATAAAGCGGCTTTTCTTCATCCCTGCCACGCTGGTGGGCAGGGTGAAGATGGCGCCGGAAAGCGGATGTTTCGCCACCTCATCCGCCTCCATATTTTCCCGCGTGGTGGTGATAAACAGCGTTTTCATATCGTCGCCACCAAAGCAGACCATCGTCGGGCAACGCACCGGCAGGCGATGCTCTTCCAGCTGTTCACCCTGCGGGGAAAAGCGTGCAATGCGCCAGCCGTCAAACAGCGCGCTCCAGTAACAGCCCTCAACATCCATAGCGGCACCGTCAGGCATTCCCTCCCCCTCGTTAAAGTGACGAAATACCCTGCGTTGACCGGGCTCACCCTGCTCATCCAGCGGCGTTCGGTAGATAACCCCATTCGGCGTGTCTGAGGTAAACATCCACCGACCGTCCGGGCTAAAGGCCAACCCGTTGTGCCCATGAATATCACACTGGATCACTTTCGGCGTCAGGTCGGTATCGATCCGCATCAGCATGGCGCCGTTGTAATCTCCCGGCCCCCAGAACGTTCCCGCGTAGAAACGTCCCTGACGATCGGTTCCGCCATCGTTAAACCGCGCAAGCTGCGGGTTAGACGGGTTATCACACACCTTTCGCCGGAGCAGACCGTGTTGATCGGTAAGCCAGATCCCCGTGCGCATCGCCACGATAAACCCGCCGCGCTCGCGCAGCGCGAAACAGCCCACCTCTTCGTGAAATGAAAGCACCGTGTGTTCTGCCGTCGGCAGATGGTAACGATGGATTTCCCCTTCGAGAATATCCGCCCAGTAGAGGGCGTGCTCTTCTGCGCTCCACGTCGGGCATTCAGGCAGATGCCCCGTGTAATTAAACAGCAACTTTGGTTCAGGCATGACGGTCCCCAAAATGAAAAAAGCCAGCAACGCTGGCTTTTAGTATATACATCATCGCATTACTGGCGACTGTCATTTGCCTGACGCAGCAGCGTGCGGCTCTCGCTCTGGAAACGGGTGGCATAATCACCGAACCAGTGCTCAACTTTCCGGAAGCTGTCGATAAACGCCTGTTTATCACCGTGTTCCAGCAGGGTAATGGCTTCGCCAAAACGCTGATAGTAACGCTTGATCAGCGCGAGGTTGTTGCCGGACGACATAATAATGTCGGCATAAAGCTGAGGATCCTGCGCAAACAGGCGCCCAACCATTGCCAGTTCCAGACGATAAATCGGCGAGGAGAGCGCCAGCAGCTGTTCAAGCTGTACGTTCTCTTCCGCCAGATGCAGCCCGTATGCAAAGGTCGCAAAGTGGCGCAGGGCCTGAATGAACGCCATGTTCTGGTCGTGCTCAACGGCGCTGATGCGGTGCAAACGCGCGCCCCACACCTGAATCTGTTCCAGGAACCACTGATACGCTTCTGGCTGACGACCGTCACAGTAGACAACCACCTGCTTTGCCAGGCTGCCGCTGTCCGGGCCAAACATCGGATGCAAACCGAGTACCGGGCCGGTATGCACCGCCAGCATGGCCTGCAGCGGACCGTTTTTAACGGAGGCCAGATCGACAAGGATGCAGTCCTCCGGTAGCGCTGGCAGTTTCGCAATGATCTGTTCCGTCACGTGGATCGGTACGCTGACGATAACCATTCCCGCATCACGCAGGAGTTCCGGCGCGCGCGCCCAGTCCTCTTTTTCCAGAATGCGCACCTGATAGCCTGAAAGCGTCAGCATTTTCTCAAACAGACGCCCCATCTGGCCCCCGCCGCCCACAATCACTACCGGGCGCAGCGCCGGACAGAGGGTTTTGAAGCCTTTATCATTTTCGCTGGAGTAGGATTCACGCATCACCCGGCGCAGGACATCTTCGATCAAATCCGGCGAGACGCCCAGCGCCTGCGCCTCTTTACGCCGGGAGGCGAGCATTGAGGCTTCGCGCTCCGGAACGTAAATCGGCAGGCCGTATTTGCTTTTAACCTCACCGACCTCGGCAACCAGTGCCATACGGCGCGCCAGCAGATCCAGCAGCGCCTTATCCACTTCATCAATTTGATCGCGCAACGCGGTCAATTCAGCAACCATAGCTAACCTCTTAAGCCAGACGCGTCGCCAGCTGGCCGCTTAAATCTTTATGGATCTCACGCAGCAGCGCATCGGTGGTTTCCCAGCTGATGCAGGCATCCGTTACAGACACGCCGTGCTTCATTGCGCTACGCGGTTGTTCAGATGACTGATTGCCTTCATGAATGTTGCTCTCAATCATCAGACCGATAATAGAACGGTTGCCGTCTTTAATCTGTGCAACCACAGATTCCGCAACCGCAGGCTGACGACGGTAATCTTTATTCGAATTACCATGGCTGCAATCTACCATCAGCGCAGGGCGTAGTCCCGCCTGTTCCATCTCTTTTTCACATTGCGCCACG
>CAMKZP010000093.1 GCA_946477805.1 uncultured Enterobacter sp. | reverse complement strand
AGAAATAGAGGCCAGTAACCGCATAGTTGCTCTTCGGCTCCAGCGGCTTTTCCTCAAGGCTGATTGCCGTGCCGTTTTTATCGAACTCCACAACGCCATAGCGTTCCGGATCGTTAACGTGATAGGCAAAGACCGTTGCGCCGTTATCTTTATTCAGTGCAGCTTCAAGCTGCTTTGGCAGGTCATGTCCATAGAAGATATTATCCCCCAGCACCAGCGCACAGCTATCGTCACCAATGAACTCTTCGCCGATGATAAAGGCCTGAGCCAGACCGTCCGGGCTTGGCTGAACTTTATACTGTAAATTGAGGCCCCACTGGCTACCGTCGCCCAACAGTTGTTCAAAACGCGGCGTATCCTGTGGCGTACTGATAATCAGAATATCTTTGATACCCGCCAGCATCAGCGTTGACAGCGGATAGTAAATCATTGGTTTGTCATAAATAGGCAGCAGCTGTTTGCTCACCGCCATAGTCACAGGGTACAGACGAGTGCCGGATCCACCAGCAAGAATAATACCTTTACGCGTAGCCATTGTAGTTTCTCTATAAACGCAAATTGCCCGAACCCGGGCAATTATTTAATGATTAGATAGTATCAGCTGAAAAAAGCTCGGCGAGCATTCGCTTAACGCCCACATCCCAGGCTGGTAAAACCAGGCCAAAACTCTGCTGAAACTTCTCTGTATTTAAACGCGAATTCTGCGGACGACGTGCAGGCGTAGGATACGCGGTGGTTGGAACGGCGTTGAGTTTTTCAATTGCCAGTTCAATACCCGCCTTTCGGGCTTGTTCGAATACCAGCGCAGCATAGTCGTGCCATGTCGTCGTGTCAGAGGCAACCAGATGATAAAGGCCAGCAACTTCTGGTTTGACCATCGCCACGCGGATCGCATGAGCGGTGCAGTCTGCCAGCAATTCGGCCCCTGTTGGTGCACCAACCTGATCATCGATCACGGAGAGCTCTTTGCGCTCTTTTGCCAGGCGAAGCATCGTTTTTGCAAAGTTATTGCCCTTGCCAGCGTAAACCCAGCTGGTACGGAAAATCAGATGCTTAGCGCAATGCTCCTGAAGCGCTTTTTCGCCGTCGAGCTTGGTCTGACCATACACATTGAGCGGTGCTGTCGCATCCGTTTCACGCCATGGCGTTTCGCCGTCGCCCGGAAAAACGTAATCCGTGGAGTAGTGAACCACCCATGCGCCGATTTTAGCCGCCTCTTTCGCAATTGCTTCCACGCTGGTTGCGTTAAGCAGCTGCGCGAACTCTGGCTCTGATTCAGCTTTATCGACTGCAGTGTGCGCCGCTGCGTTGACGATGACGTCAGGCTTAATCGCCCGCACGGTCTCAGCAATCCCTTCCGGGTTGCTAAAATCACCGCAATACTCTTTCGAGTGCACATCAAGCGCAATCAGATTGCCTAACGGCGCAAGCGCGCGCTGGAGTTCCCAACCGACCTGCCCCGTATTGCCGAACAGAAGAATGTTCATTACTGACGTTCTCCGTAATTCTGTTCGATCCAGGTTTTATAGGCACCGCTTTTAACGTTATTCACCCAGTCCTGGTTGCTCAGATACCATTGCACGGTCTTACGAATACCGCTCTCGAAGGTTTCTTCTGGCTTCCAGCCCAGCTCAACGCCAATTTTATGCGCATCAATCGCATAGCGGCGGTCATGCCCAGGGCGGTCAGCAACGTAGGTGATCTGATCGCGATAGGAGCCCTCTTTCGGCACGATCTCATCCAGCAGGTCGCAAATGGTATGCACCACGTCCAGGTTCTGCTTTTCGTTATGTCCGCCGATGTTATAAGTCTCACCCGGTTTACCCTGGGTAACGACGGTATACAGCGCACGCGCATGGTCTTCGACGTACAGCCAGTCGCGGATCTGGTCGCCTTTGCCGTAAATCGGCAGCGCTTTGCCGTCCAGTGCGTTCAGGATCACCAGTGGGATCAGCTTCTCAGGGAAGTGATACGGACCATAGTTATTTGAGCAGTTGGTGACGATCGTTGGGAAACCGTAGGTACGCAGCCACGCGCGTACGAGGTGATCGCTGGACGCTTTAGACGCAGAATACGGGCTGCTTGGCGCATAGGCAGTGGTTTCGGTAAACAGCGGCAGCTCAGTCGATGCAGGATGTTCATCCGGGTGCGGCAAATCGCCGTACACTTCATCCGTGGAGATGTGGTGGAAACGAAATGCCGTTTTCGCCGCGTCATCCAGCGTCGACCAGTACGCGCGCGCGGCCTCGAGCAGCACATAGGTCCCCACAATGTTGGTTTCAATAAATGCAGCGGGGCCGGTGATGGAGCGGTCAACGTGGCTTTCTGCCGCAAGGTGCATCACCGCATCCGGTTTGTGCTCGGCGAAAATGCGCTCCATGGCCGATTTGTCACAAATATCCGCATGTTCAAAGACATAGCGATCGCTATCATTGACGTCGGTCAGCGACTCCAGGTTGCCTGCATATGTCAGCTTATCAACATTAACGACTGCATCCTGGGTATTTTTAATAATATGCCGCACCACCGCTGAGCCGATAAAACCGGCACCGCCAGTAACAAGAATTTTCACGTTGGCTATTCCATTTATTGGGTATATCGAGATATTGATGCTCTGGAACCCGATTGATAAAAACGGTTTCAGAAATTTTGCACGCTACCGCCCCTGGCTTAACAGCTACCAGTGCACTGAGCGAATGTTGAATTAATGGTTTTGAGGTCTGATTACAGACAAAAACTGGCGTTAATTGTCGTCCTAAACGGGCTCAGAAACAAGCACAAATCGCTACAAACCGGTCCACATTTGAATCAGATAATTCCATGTTATTACTAAGATAAATAACAAAAACGGCAGTCATCATTTTGGTATGTTTTCCATAACCAAATGACAACTGCCGCTTGTTTAAACAGAGAGAGAAAAATCAGTTGTTAGACAGCAACTTCTCAATCCGGCTTCTGAACTTCGCCCCTTCCTTCAGGTTGCGCAGCCCGTAATTCACAAACGCCTGCATGTACCCCAGCTTCTTACCGCAGTCGTAGCTGTTGCCGGTCATCAGCATGGCATCAACGGACTGTTTTTTCGCCAGCTCGGCAATCGCATCGGTCAACTGGATACGATCCCAGGCGCCCGGCTCGGTTTTTTCCAACTCGGCCCAGATGTCTGCGTTGAGCACATAGCGCCCCACCGCCATCAGGTCTGAATCCAGCGTCTGTGGCTGATCCGGTTTTTCGATGAACTCAACGATGCGGCTCACCTGCCCTTCCGTCTCCAGCGCTTCTTTCGTCTGAATCACAGAGTACTCGGACAGATCGCCATCCATACGTTTTGCCAGCACCTGGCTGCGGCCGGTTTCATTGAAGCGTGCGACCATGGCCGCCAGGTTGTAGCGCAGCGGATCCGCAGATGCGGTATCGATGATGATGTCCGGCAGAACGACGATGAACGGATTGTCGCCCACAACCGGGCGTGCGCACAGAATGGAGTGGCCCAGACCCAGCGGCTGCGCCTGGCGTACGTTCATGATAGTTACACCAGGGGGACAGATGGACTGCACCTCAGCCAGAAGCTGGCGCTTCACGCGCTGCTCAAGCAGCGCTTCGAGTTCATAAGAGGTGTCGAAGTGGTTCTCTACCGCATTTTTAGAAGAGTGCGTAACCAGAACGATTTCTTTGATCCCTGCAGCAACAATCTCGTCAACGATGTACTGAATCATCGGCTTGTCGACAATCGGCAGCATCTCTTTTGGAATTGCCTTCGTGGCTGGCAGCATATGCATGCCCAGACCCGCTACCGGAATGACTGCTTTCAAATTGATCATTATCTCTTCCACCTTAAAATGGTTGACGAAGTATAGACCCGATCGGACAAACTGCCTGATAACACGAGCCCACTACGCCTTATGCAAATCACGTTTCGCGCTAACACTCACACAACTAAACATCATTACGCGGCAAGTGTGACCCAGAATTGTCGGAAACCCTATGGAGAAAAAAGATAAATCCTCTGTTTCCGACAAATCGTAGGCAGGTATTATTCAGAAACGAAAGTGATGTCATCTTTCTTCTCATGAACAAACTCGTACTTAAGCGTACGATCCAGTCCCTGAGATAAGGTATAAGGCGCGTTGAAACCAGAGTGGTGTACTTTGGACGCGTCAAACTGTGTAGTTGCACAGAATTTTTTCACACGAACAGAGCTGATTGCGTATTTTTTGCCTGTCACTTTACTGAGAATATCGAAGCAGTACCCCCCTAACATACCCAGAGGGTACGGGAGATGGACCGAAGGGATTTTTTTACTGAGGCTTTTCTCAACTTCAGACACCAGTTCATTCATGTTCAGGTCAGGCTTATCGACATAGTTGTAGACATCGTAGCCAGGCTTAACATTGGTCAGTTTGAATTTGATGAATTCAACAATGTTGCCTACATAAGCCATTGACTTGTAATTGGTGCCTGCGCCTACCATCGCGAATTTACCCCCTGCTATTTGCTTGAGCAGGTTGTACACGTTTCCTCGGTTACGCTCACCAAAGATTACGGTAGGACGAACGATAGTCAGAGAGCGTTCCTGCGGTGCCCTGTTAAACCACTCACGAAGGACTTCCTCAGCCTGCCACTTGCTCTTGCCGTAGTGGTTGAACGGATCGTGCGGGTGAGATTCATCAGGGTTGACTTTGTTGAGACCGTATATGGCCACTGAACTGGTGAAAATAATGTTTTTCACATTATTTTTTTCCATTGCCTCCAGCACGTTACGCGTACCCTGAACGTTGACATCATAGTAAAGCGTAGTTGGGCTAACATCATCACGGTGTTCAGCGGCAAGCAATACCACCGTGTCGAAACCTGCAAGGGCCTGATCGAGCTGCGCCTGATTACGAACATCACCGGAAACGGTAATGTCGGGGTAAAAATGGCTTTGCTGTTTATCAAAGTTAGTAACATCAAACTCAGCCTGAGAGATCTCGATCAATCGAGTCCCAACGAAACCGGACGCGCCAATAAACAAAACTTTATCGTTCATAAACCACTCAATGCGTTACATGTGTTTGGCAAACCTCCGGTAATCGCTTCTATCCCTGAGGTACCGCTTTTGATTAAACGAATATGACAAAATAATGGCAGAGATTATAGACCCTAAACTCAATGAGTTCAGTAACAAATTTAAGGGGGTATTCTCAGATTTGACGGCATATTCCTAAGATTTTTCCCGACCTTTAGCAGGCAGCGCAAAATTTAGCCGTTCCGTATTCACAACATGCTGATCCACCCGGTCGATATCCACCGAGCTTTGCCCCTTCTCGTTCACTGCTTTTATGTTTGCCAGGGAGAGCAGCGTCTCATCTTTAGCCATAAACTTGCCGCGAACATCCTTGCGTAAATCGAAATTCATTTTGAGCG
This sequence comes from uncultured Enterobacter sp., assembly GCA_946477805.1. GTDB lineage: Bacteria > Pseudomonadota > Gammaproteobacteria > Enterobacterales > Enterobacteriaceae > Enterobacter. The sequence continues at coordinate 4,518 of CAMKZP010000093.1, read as the reverse complement.
CGGGCCCAATCACAGCCTCCTGCATCACGTTGATATTGCGTAAGAAAAGGTGCTGAGGCTTATTGTGCAGCTCCAGCGTTGCGCGCTGCATTTCGAGGTTTGTTATGGCGACAAACGACGTGGCATTACCCGAGGAGATCTGGATCCCGCGCAGCTTATAGGCAAGCTGCCGGTTATCCAGACGAATATCGTTGAGCTTGAAGTTCTGCGGTATCGACAGATAATCACCTTTAATCACGCCGTAACCGATTAACATTCCGGCACTATTGACCATATCGACATTATCAATAACGAAATTATCGCAGCCATAAATTGCTACGGTGGCGTTATCTATTCCCGCCTTTTTGCTGAAATCCGGGGTAATATTTTTGGCCTTGATATTACGAATGACAAAGTGTTTGCCGTTTTCGACATGAACCAGCTGGCGACAGTTGCTGCCGGTGATATTGGCCACCACGAAATTCTTAACGGTCTGCTTTTCCGGATAATCATTGTCGTAGGTGCTGCCCGCAAGGCCAATGCCGATGCCCCAGTTAATTTTGCCGTTAGTGCAGTTGATGTTGTCGATTTCGTGGTCAGAGATCAGGATATTGCGGTCGTTGATGGCCACGTTCCACTCGATCGCATCCCCCTGCAGGTGGCTGAACCTGCTGTTGGTGATACGCGCGCCGTCGACCTGGTTGTGAAAGCCCTGACGCAGAATGGCATAGTTGGCCTGGCTCACGGTGATGTCATCAATAAGCAGGTTACGCATCACCCTCGGCTTTTTACCGCCGATGTAGATTTGCGTGACGGGGCCGAAGCCGCTCATCGCCAGCCCTTTAATCACGCAGTCGGAGCCGCGCACGTCCAGGGTAATATTGTGGGTGCGCCCCGCGCCCTCGCCGATGACCTTGCTGCCCTCCTGCAGGACAAAGCGCCCCCGCCCGTTCCCCTTCAGCCCGCCGCGGATCAGCAGCGTTTTGCCATCGGGGATAAAAATGCCGGTATTGATGTTTTCACAAACTAAACCGGCAGGCACAACAACGGTATCGGCCTCGGTAAACGCCTGCTTAAAGGCGGCGATCCAGTCGCTGTGGTTGTACTGATTAATGGAAACGGTCTTCCCGGCCGCCGCCCGCACGGCGCGGGACGACAGCAGCGGCATAGCGGCCAGGACAGACAGCGTAGAGACAAAGCGGCGTCGGGTAATCTTTTTAAGCATACAACCTCGGCGTTACAGCGTGTGCAGCAGGCTCGCTAGCTGGCGATTGATCGCCTGCTGGTTAAAATCGGCTTCGACTTTTTGTCGGGCATTTTGCAGCACGGGCACAAGCTCGTGCTGGTCGATGTCGCTAAATGCCGCCAGGCGGTCCGCGAGAGCTAAGGCGTTGTTTTCGGGCACCAGCCAGCCGGAATATTCAGAGGTGATCAGCTCCGGGATGCCGCTGTGCAGCGTCGACACCACGGGGATCCCCACCGCCATCGCCTCCATCAGCGCCACCGGGATACCTTCCATATCGCCGTCGGATCCGGTAACGGACGGCAGCAGAAAAACATCCGCCTCGTCCAGCATCGCCTTCACCTCATGGCTCGGCTTAAAGCCCGGCATCTCGACCACCTCTTCCAGCTGATACTGCTCAATCAGCGTACGCAGGCGCCGCTCCCAGGGCCCGATTCCCAGAATCCGATAGTGGAAATCCACTCCGCGCTCTTTTAGCTGGCGGCAGGCTTCGATGGCCACGTGCAGCCCTTTTTTCTCGGTCAGGCGCGCCACGGAGATAATCTGCAGCGGCTGGCCCGGCACTTTCACCGGTCGCTGGGTGAAGCGGTCCATGTCCACGCCCATTCGTGAGACGGTGATTTTTTCGCTCGGGCAGCCCATGGTTTTCAGCCGTCCGGCCCACAGTTCGCTGATGGGCAGCATCATGTCGCCGCGGCGAAAGAGCTGCTGATACTCCGGCGTGTAGCGGTTAAGCACTTCCCGGCTGGAGATGTCGATCCCGTGGAAGATGGTCGCAATTTTGCCCTCAATGACGCCCAGCTCGCGCAGCTTTGCTGCCGTGACGCCGGCCGGGCCAAAGTGGGCAATAAAGACGTCGGCCCGGTACGGCTGCGACGTTTGGCCGCAAATAGCAGAGAGGATCAGGTTGCGGGATTCCGCGCCGTAGCGGGAAACGTTCAGCGCCCGCCAGGTGGATGCCCGATGGATCCCGCGCAGGGTCTGCCCGGCGCGATAGCGCAGCTTATTTATTTTCCCGCCCGGCTCGTCCTGCAGCCAGCGGGTTTTCGCCTCCAGCCCGTACTGGGTATAGGCCGCGTGGGTGTTCTTTGTATCGCCCTTCTGCAGGGCGATAATCTCCACGTCATATCCCATATCGATAAACGCGGTGATCTGGTTCAGTACAAAGGTTTCTGACGACAGCGGAAATTTTAGCAAGAAGAAACCAACCTTCATTTCCCCTCCCCGACGCGGTCAAGCACGGATTTCACCATCCCAATTCCCTTTTCGCGCTCGGCTTTCACCGCCACGGCCAGGCGTTCGTTAATGGCGGGCAGCTGGCCCAGCGTATCCCCGACCATCGAGCCGAGCGAACCGTCCAGCAGATGGCGAATATCCACCGCCATTTCCGGCATCCCGAGCTGCTGCATGATGCCCGCTGATTTGTGCTCGTAGTTAATCGCGATGGCCGGCGTGCCGAAGTTCATGGAGATAATGGCCGAGTGCAGGCGGGTGCCGACGGTCAGGTCGCAGGCGGAAAGCAGCTTGCCCATCTCGAGATCGTTCAGCTCGTCCATCACCACGTGATAGCGGGACGGGTCGTTCACAAGGTTACGCAGGTTCAGCGCCACCATGCGGTCATCCTTGTTGTAGCTGTCGATACCGGTGCAGGTGGAAAGCGCCAGCACCTGGTAGCCGCTGTCCAGCACGCGGTTCACCACGTCGGCGAAGGCTTTCTCATAGGCGGCCTGCGTGGTGCCCAGGCGTTTGTCGAACGGCGCCAGCTCGCGCAGGGTGATGGCGACCGTTTTCTCTCTTGCCGCCACGTCCAGCCAGTGCTGCACCGCGTAGCTCGGCTGGAAGCTGTCGTTCTGATGGTCCACCAGCCAGGCGGTATCCACCCCGTGCTCCACTTTTGCGGTATCGATGTCGCTGCGCTTCATCAGATCCAGGCTCACGGACTCGCGCAGGATCAGCGCATCGCAGTGGCCGAAAACGTAGTTCGCCAGCTGGTTAAACTGCGGATCCTGGAACGGCCCTACGCTGTGGCCAACCATAAACAGCGGCTTTTTCGCCATAAAGGTGCAGAGCGCGTGCTCAAACTGCGGCACGCCGTAGAGATCGACAAAAAACGAGCCGCCGACCTGAATGATGGCTTCATAGCCCGACAGCAGGCGCACAAAATCGGTAAAGCCCTGCGCGATCGCGATGTTGCGCAGCTTGCCGGTATCGGTCACGCGGGAGAGCAGCACCTGGTGCTGGTAGCGGCGGCGCAGCACCTTCTTCACGCGCCCCATCACGCCTGCCGCGCTGTTGTGCTGTTTCATCTGGCCGTAAAGCGGGTCGCCCATCACCGGGCGGTTCAGCAGCCAGGACGAGCTGACCGGGTAACGGCTCATCACATCCACTTCTGTCTCAGGCTCAAGCGCGTTAATTGCATCCAGTAAACCGCGAAGAATGGCGCTGTCGCCACGGTTGCCGCAGGTATGGTTGCCAAGGATAAGTAATTTCATAATGGCCTCTTAAAGAATTAGCCTGCGCGAAGCAGCGTTTTCATTTTTTCGTTACGGCAAAACTGACGCTTCATCTCGACCACCAGCGCGTTGCGCGAGAGCACAATCATCACGCCGAACACCAGCGCGCCCGCGGCAACCTGTACCGCCAGCAGCGCCGCCAGCGGCAGGTGGCTGTTAAGCACTACGCCCAGGCCGTAGCTCACGGCAAGCGTCGGTAAAGAGAGATAAAACGGCAGCCACAGGCTCAGGATGTACTGACGGTAGCTGGAGCCCAGCACCGGCTTGATCATCACAAAGTAGCTCAGCACGGTGTTGATGATTTGCACCAGCAGGAAGCCGAGGGTGACGCCAATCGCGCCAGCCATATGCCCGCCCACGAGGATCGCCGGAATAAACAGGAACGTTTTGAACACGTTGAACTTAAAGCTGATATCGACGCGCGCTTTAGCCATCAGCAGGGAGCCGATCGGGTTCCCCACCGAGCGCAGCAGCCCGACCACGCACAGCAGCTGCAGGATTGGGATGATGCTGTTCCACTTCTCGCCAAACACCAGCGGTACGACGTTACTGGAAACCACCATCAGCCCCAGCAGCACCGGGAAGTTGATGATCCCCACCACGGAAAGCAGCTTGTAGAAGTTCACGCGCAGCTTTTCGGTGTCGTCCTGGATTTTTGCGAACGCCGGGAACAGCACGCGGGTGATGATCGGGTTCAGCTTCATCGGCGGCACGACCGCGACGTTGTAGGCCAGGTTATAGCCCCCCGCCACGCTCGCGCCGAGAATGCGCGCCAGCACCAGC
>CAMKZP010000092.1 GCA_946477805.1 uncultured Enterobacter sp. | reverse complement strand
CCTTTATGGCGGCAAGTAAAATTATCGCATGGGCCGAGGAGCATGACATTGAGGTAAAAGTCGAGACGCAGGGCAGTGACGGCGTAAAAAACAGGTTAACGAAACAGGATATCGCCTCGGCCACGGCGATCGTCCTTGCGACAGACGTGCCCATTCAGGACGCCGAACGCTTCGATAATATTCCCCACCTTCAGACGCGCACTCAGGAGCTGATCAAAAACACCGACCGCTACCTGCGCCAGGCGCTGGCGATGGAAAAAAATATCGCCACCGTTGCCCACGAAGAGGAAACCCCGCGTTCCGCCTACCAGGTTTTTATCGGCCACATCATGGCGGCCATCAGCTATATGTTACCGGTGGTGGTCATGGGCGGGCTGATGATGGCAACGGCCAAAATCACCGGGCAATTTATCGATATTGAACATTCGCCGTTCAGCGTCCTGGATAAAGTGGGCTTTATGACCATCAAGTTCATGTATCCGGTCTTCGCCATGTATCTGGCATTTTCCATTGCCGGTAAACCGGCGCTGATCCCCGGGCTGATTGGCGGCCTCATGTGTGATGAGGTCTATAAACGTTTCTTTGATTTTGAACACTTTATGCCCTCCAGCTTTTTCGGTGCGATTGCCATTGGCTTTTTCGTCGGCTACCTGGTGCGCTGGCTAAATGATTCGATTCACGTCCGGCAACAGCTCACCACCATCAAGACCATGCTGGTCGTCCCGCTGATCGTCGGCATTACTCTGGTCATGGTCATGGAATATTTAATTAACCCAATTTTCGGCTCACTTAACCAGCTAATGGTGGTCTTCTTTACCTCAGCGGGAGATACCGGACGCAGCTTCTATTCCGCCATGATCGCGGCAGGGACCGCATTCGACCTGGGCGGCCCCGTCAACAAGGCGGCAGGCTCGGTCGCGCTTGGCCTGAATGGCATGAGTGAAACCTTTGATTTAACCGCCCGCGAATTGTCAATCGTAATCCCCTCCATTGGCGTCGGCTTCGCCGCGTTTCTCAACGGACGTTTTGGCCTGCCGAACGTCTTTAGCCAGGAAGAGAAAACCGTTGGCAGCACTTCGTTACTGCTGGGTGTTATCGGCATCTCTGAGGGGGCCATCCCCTTCATTTTGAAAAACCCGCGCCTGATCCCCGTGTTCATGATCGGCGCGGTCTCCGGCGCGCTCATCGCCATCGCCCTTGGCGTTAAGCAGACGCTCCCCCTCCCGGCCATCTGGGGCTGGCCACTGGCGACCAACGTGGCCGGCTATCTGGCGAGCGTGGTGATTGGCGCTCTGATTTGCGCGCTGGGCGTGTTGTACGTCAGCCCAAAGAACAGCGCGTGAGGGATGTGCCATGAGTCAGATCCACGTTATTGCCCATACGCACTGGGATCAAGAGTGGTATTTCACGCGCCAGGACAGCATGGTGCTGGCGTCATATAACTTTGCGGAGGTCATCGACACGCTGGAACAGGATCCCGCTTATCATTGCTATCACCTCGACGGACAGATGGCGGTGGTGGATGACTTTCTCGCCATGAATCCCGGCTACCGGTCCCGGCTGGAAAAGCTGGTGCGTGAGAAAAGGGTGTTTGTCGGGCCATGGTATACCCAGACGGATACCTATAACGTTCACGGCGAATCCATTATCCGTAATCTGAAGTACGGTATTCTGGCTGCCCGGTCGCTTGGACACGCCATGCAGGTCGGTTATCTGCCGGATACCTTCGGCCACAATGCGCAGATGCCCACGATATTGCAGGGCTGCAATATCGATAACATCGTTTTCTGGCGCGGCATCGACCCCGATCGCCATGCTAAAAACAGCCAGTTCCTCTGGCGCGCCCCCTCAGGGGCAACGGTCATCGCCTGCGCAATGGCGCTGGGCTACGGCGCGGCCAAAAACATGCGTTCAGACGCCAGCCATCTGCAGGGTAAAATTTTTCCGATGGTGGATCTGCTCCGTACACGGGCGGGCATTGAGGACCTGCTTCTCCCCTGCGGAGGCGACCAGGTCAATATCGACCCGGCGCTGCCCCGCGTGCTTCAGATCGCCAGCGCATCTTCCCCTACCCACGATAAGTACGTCATCAGCTCGCTTGAGCACTACATCACGCTTCTGCGAGCCCAGCGTGAACAGTTCGAGCGCGTGGAGGGGGAGCTTAAGTCACCGCGGTATGCGCGCATTCATAAAACCATCGGCTCTGTACGCTACGACATTAAAAAGAAAAATGATGAGATTGAGCAGTACATCCTCCGACAGCTGGAGCCCACGGTAGCCATTGCGCGCCACCAGGGCATTCCCGTCAACCTTGACGTGGTCGATACCCTCTGGAAAAAACTCCTGCGAAGCCATGCTCACGATTCCATTGGCGGGTGCAATAGCGACGCCACGAACCGCGACATTCTTCATCGCCTGGAGCAGGCCGAGCAGCTGTGCCATAGCCTGTGGAATCTCGTCGTCAGGACCCTGGCTAGCGCATGCTGTCAGGAGGACGACCTGATGCTTTTCAACCCGCTCCCCGTCCCGACCTCTCGCGTGGTGAAAGCCACCTTATACAGCCGCGCTGACACTATCACCCTGACCTGTCGCGGGTTGCCGATCCCCTTCGAGGTGCTGGATAAAGAGGCGCTGTCCGGCGGAACGGCTGTCTCCCTGAACGCGGCCGGAGAATCTGAAACACCCCTTCCGCCCTATTTCCGCTGGCGCGTGGCGCTGCAGACGCCCGTGCTGCCGCCGGTCGGGTACATTACCGTCCAGGTCGAAAACAGCGCCGCTCACGTTGAATCGATCCGCAACATTCCAAAGGGGCGGGAGATCGAGAATGCGGCTTATCGGCTAACGCTGGACGGCGGTTCGCTGGTGTTAGAAGACAAGCGCAGCGGCAGGCGCATCACGTCGCTATTTAGCCTCGAAGACTGCGCGGACGCTGGCGACAGCTATGATTTCTCGCCGCTCGCGGGGGATGAGCCGACGCACTGCGCGCATTTCACCCTTATCGACTGCAGGAAAAACGCCCTCATTGAAAGCATCACGTTAGAGGCCCTGCTCTACTTGCCACAGGCGCTCTCCGCGCGGGCCAGCACGGCGCTCAGCCCTTTATCAGTCACCCTGGTGTGCGAACTTCGCCACGACGATCCAAACCTGTATGTGGACGTTTCACTCAACAACACCGTCCGCGACCACCGCCTGCGCCTGCTGATCAACAGCGATATTTGTACGGTTCGATCCATTGCCTCGCAGCCCTTCTCTGTCATTCAGCGCCCGACGGGAGTGCAGGAGCAAAACTGGCAGGGGCGCTATCGCGAGATGCCCGTGGACATCGAAACCAGCGAGGGGATTATTGCCATCGCACAAGCGGGCAAAGCGCTGGTGGTAAACAGTCGTGGAATGAAAGAGTTTCAGATTGTCGGGAGCGAACCGGCGGCAATTGCCCTGACGCTGTTCAAATCAACGGGCGTGCTGGGACGCAGCGATCTTGAGTGGCGGCCGGGCAGAGCATCAGGCATCAACAACACGGTGGTCTGTACGCCCGATGCGCAGCTGCTAAAACCGCTGCACTTTTCCTTTACCGTCGCCCTGGCTGAGGATGCGGACCACCTTACGCTGCGCCAGTTGGAAAATCAGGTGAAAGGGGCCCCCTTTACCTATCAGCGGCAGACGCGGCATACCCTCGATCATCGCCTTGAACGCTTTGCCCTGCGTCTTCACGATCGCAGGCTCCCGGCTGACTTCTCCTTATTCGCCCTGCCGGAGCCGCTGATCCTGTCTGCTCTGCCCCATGCTCATCTCTCGCAGGGCACTATCATCCGCGTGTTTAACGCGGGCAAGCAGCCTGTGCCCGTCCCGGCAAATCTGGCCGATTTTCCCCAGGTCAATTACCTGGAGGAGCGCGTGCCGTCGGTGGCGACGATCCCCCCTTCCGCAACCTGCGATTTTTTGATTGAGGCTTAATATGAACTTGCTTGAACTCACGCACCCCGAACGGGTGTTTATCAACCCACCCTGTCGTTCGCCTGATGCATTGATTCGCCTGCTCGCCGAGCCGCTTGTCGGGCAAAACGTCATCACGGATAAAGAGGCCTTTATTCAGAGCGTGCTGCTCCGCGAAAGCGAAGGCCCCACCGCGCTGGGCGAGGAGCTTGCCGTCCCGCACGGTAAATCAGACGCGGTGCGGCAGGTGGCATTTTGCCTGGCGCTGTTTGACGAGCCGATTCTCTGGCCGGGGCTGGAGGGAGACGAACCCGTCAGAATGGTTTTCCTGCTCGCCATTCCGCCCGCGGAGGCGGGCAGCACGCATATGCAGCTGCTGACCACGCTGACCAGCTCACTCATGGATACGCGCATGCGCGACCACCTGTTAGCCGCGCGCACCTGCGACGAGGCAATGCTTGCGCTGCGTCAGGGAGCTTCGCCAAAAAAGGAGGCAGAACCTGAACGCTCTCTTGTGGTACCCGCCGTACTGGGCACTGTCGCCACCCTGGCCTTTCTGCAGGCCGGGCTGAGCTGGGCCTGTGCGATGAGTTAACTGCATGGCGCTCAGCAAACGGGATGCTGAGCGCTTGTTTTTGTTGAATAATTAATCAGATTTTTCTCTCGTGCCTTTACAAATGCTCTAGCGCCCGCCGTTTGTACTCTCGCCTTTTTACTTTGTTCTGCATCAAAAAAATCGCAAACATGTTTGATGCAAATCACTATATGTAGCACTTAAAATGCAGCCTAACCCAACATATTGTATTTTTCGTCTACTATTCCAACAACAAGAGGATGATTCAGCCCTCCGGAATTGTGGATAACACGCGTTGGGAACGAGGGAAGTCTCTGGCCTGGCTGATAATAGCCCCGGTGAATACTTCTCCGCCTTTGTGGATAACCTGTTTTTAAAATGGAGTGATCATGACACCGCATGTGATGAAACGTGATGGCTGTAAAGTGCCGTTTAAATCAGAGCGCATCAAAGAAGCCATTCTGCGTGCAGCTAAAGCAGCGGGAGTCGATGACGCAGATTACTGCGCCACCGTCGCAGAAGTCGTCAGCAGCCAGATGAACGAACGCAGCCAGGTCGATATCAACGATATCCAGACCGCGGTCGAAAACCAGCTGATGTCCGGCCCTTACAAGCAGCTGGCGCGCGCCTATATTGAGTACCGCCACGATCGTGACGTCCAGCGCGAGAAGCGCGGGCGCCTGAACCAGGAAATTCGTGGCCTGGTGGAGCAGACCAACTCGTCGCTGCTCAATGAAAACGCCAATAAAGACAGTAAAGTTATCCCAACCCAGCGCGATCTGCTGGCCGGTATCGTCGCCAAACACTATGCCCGCCAGCACCTGCTGCCGCGCGACGTGGTGGCCGCGCACGAACGCGGTGAAATCCACTATCACGATCTCGACTACTCGCCGTTCTTCCCGATGTTCAACTGCATGCTGATCGACTTAAAAGGCATGCTGACCCACGGCTTCAAAATGGGGAACGCCGAGATTGAACCGCCAAAATCAATCTCCACCGCTACCGCCGTCACGGCGCAGATCATTGCCCAGGTGGCGAGCCATATTTACGGCGGTACGACCATCAACCGTATTGATGAAGTCCTGGCCCCGTTCGTGACCGAGAGCTTTAACAAGCACCGCAAAACGGCGGAAGAGTGGCAGATCCCGGATGCCGACGGCTACGCCCATTCCCGCACCGAGAAAGAGTGCTACGACGCCTTCCAGTCGCTGGAATATGAAGTGAATACGCTGCACACCGCCAACGGCCAGACGCCGTTTGTCACCTTCGGCTTTGGTCTCGGCACCAGCTGGGAATCGCGTCTGATCCAGCAGTCGATTCTGCGCAACCGTATTTCGGGCCTTGGTAAGAACCGTAAAACCGCGGTGTTCCCGAAGCTGGTGTTTGCCATTCGCGACGGCCTGAACCACAAGTTTGGCGATCCGAACTACGACATCAAACAGCTGGCGCTGGAGTGCGCGAGCAAGCGTATGTATCCGGACATTCTGAACTACGACCAGGTTGTAAAGGTGACCGGCTCGTTTAAAACCCCAATGGGCTGCCGCAGCTTCCTCGGCGTGTACGAGGACGAAAACGGCGAGCAGATCCACGACGGGCGCAACAACCTGGGCGTGATCAGCCTGAACCTGCCGCGCATCGCGCTGGAGGCCAAAGGCAATGAAGCGGCCTTCTGGACGCTGCTGGACGAGCGGCTGCAGCTGGCGCGTAAAGCATTGATGACCCGCATCGCCCGCCTGGAAGGGGTGAAAGCGCGCGTGGCACCCATTCTCTACATGGAAGGGGCCTGCGGCGTGCGTCTGAAAGCGGACGATGACGTGTCTGAGATCTTTAAAAACGGCCGGGCGTCTATTTCTCTCGGTTATATTGGCATCCACGAGACTATCAACGCGCTGTTTGGCGACAGGCACGTGTACGACAGCGAAGCCCTGCGGGAGAAAGGCGTGGCGATTGTTCAGCGTCTGCGCGACGCGGTCGATCTGTGGAAGGATGAGACCGGCTACGGGTTCAGCCTTTACAGCACGCCGAGCGAAAACCTCTGCGACCGCTTCTGCCGTCTGGACGCCGCCGAGTTTGGCATTGTGCAAGGCGTAACCGACAAAGGTTACTACACCAACAGCTTCCACCTCGACGTCGAGAAGAAGGTTAACCCGTACGATAAAATCGACTTCGAAGCGGCGTATCCGCCCATCGCCAGCGGCGGGTTCATCTGCTACGGCGAGTATCCAAACATTCAGCACAACCTGAAGGCGCTGGAAGACGTGTGGGATTACAGCTACCAGCACGTGCCGTATTACGGCACTAACACGCCAATCGACGAGTGCTACGAGTGCGGCTTTACCGGCGAGTTTGAGTGCACCAGCAAAGGCTTCACCTGCCCGAAATGCGGCAACCACGACGCGGCCCGCGTGTCCGTAACCCGTCGCGTGTGCGGCTATCTCGGCAGCCCGGATGCGCGTCCGTTTAACGCCGGTAAGCAGGAAGAGGTTAAGCGCCGCGTGAAGCATTTAGGGAATGGACAGATCGGGTAAATTGTTTACCGAACCATCCCCTCACCCTAACCCTCTCCCCATAGGGGAGAGGGGACTGCTCGGTGCGGTTCTTCTCCCACAGGGGAAAGGGGGACTGGTCGGTGCGGCCCTTCTCCCATAGGAGAAAGGGGGCTGCTCGGTGCGGCCCTTCTCCCTCTCCCCTATGGGGAGAGGGCGGGGTGAGGGGTAAGAACATCAGGTTAAAACTATGAATTACCATCAGTACTACCCCGTCGACATCGTCAACGGCCCCGGCACCCGCTGCACCCTGTTTGTTTCAGGCTGCGTTCACGAATGCCCTGGCTGCTACAACAAAAGCACCTGGCGCCTGAACTCCGGCATGCCGTTTACCGACGAGATGGCAGACCGGATCGTCAACGACCTGAACGACACCCGCATTCACCGCCAGGGGATCACGCTCTCCGGCGGCGACCCGCTCCACCCGCAAAACGTGCCGGAGATCCTGAAGCTGGTAAAACGCATCCGCCGCGAGTGCGCGGGTAAGGACATCTGGGTGTGGACGGGCTACAGGCTGGATGAGCTGAACGCAGCGCAAAGGGAAGTAGTAGATCTGATCAACGTGCTGGTCGACGGCAAGTTTGTGCAGGATTTAAAGGACCCGGCGCTGATCTGGCGCGGCAGCAGCAACCAGGTTGTGCATCATTTACGATGAGTAAAGGCGGATATCCTCTATCCGCCTGTTCTTCAAAAACGGCTCACGCTCTCCATCGCCACGGCCTTAAACCCCGCAAAATCTCCGCAGCTACAGAGCCGCGTCATCGCGCGCTCGCGCAGGAAGGTGACGAAAATATCGTAGATGGCCATCGCCTCTTCGTACTCGCTCTTGCTGATGGCAAGCAGAAAGATGACGTGCGCAGTTTCATCGCCCCACTGAATACCCTGCGGAGCCAGCACGGTATAGACCACCGTTTTCTGCGCCAGCAGGCCGAGGGAGTGCGGCAGCGCGATGCCGTCGCCGAGCATGGTGCTGACGATCGCTTCACGCTCGATAACCGAATCCAGGAACTCCGCGCCGACAAAGCCTTCGCCTTCCAGCTGCTCGCAGAGCTCGCGGAACAGCGTCTGCTGGTCAACGGGCCCGTCAATGATGCGGAAATGGGCCGCGTCGAAGTATTTGTCCAGCATCCACGGACGCGTGCGGTCCACCAGCACCAGCTTGCCGATCTGCTCCAGCTGATAGTCGGTCGGGAACGGGGCGATCGTCACCACCGGCTTGGACTTTTCGCTGACGCGGGCGGTGGCGATGACAAAGTCTTCCCCGATGGATTCGGCGAGCTCATACTCGCGCAGGGTAAGGGTTCGCGTCACCTCGATCTGCGGATATTTACGCTGCAGAACCGCCTCGATCATACGCACCATCGCGTTACCGGCATCGCACACCAGCAGCACGCGCGGCTGGCGCTGATAGCCGATGTTGTAGTGGCGCTCCAGCCCGACCCCAATGTGCAGCACAAGGAAGCCAATTTCGTTTTCGCTGATCGCATACGGAGTATATTTTCCCCAGCTCGACACCGCCGCCAGGGTCATATCCCACGCCATCGGGTAGTGCTGCTTGATGTTATCCAGCAGCGGATTGGGGATCATGATTTGATACCGCACGCGGGTGATCATGGTTTTGATGTGCGTGAGCAGGTCCGCGTGCAGCTGCTGGTCGCTGAGCAGGTTGTAGTTATAGTGGGTGTTGATGTAGCGCAGGATATAGTTCACCAGCGCTTCGTCGTCGTCGGCGTTAATGGCGCTCGGGGCAATCTCCTGGATCTGGCGCGCGGCGATGTGCACGCACAGCCAATTCTCCTCGGACGGCGACAGCACTTTGCCCGCCAGCTGCTGAATAGTGACGGCGATATCCTTCGCCGCCTCGCGCACGTTCTCCTCCACGTCTTCGGCGTGGAACTCCGGCAGCGGATAGCCCTCGCTGATGCGGCGCACCGACACCGCGCAGTACAGGCGCAGGAACAGTTCGCCTTCGTCGGTCAGGCGGATGTGGTGGCGGGTCAGCGCATCGTGCAAAACGGGCACCATCTGTTCCGCTACGCCCGCATTGAGCGCCACTTCCGTCACCAGCGGGTTCAGGCTGTCCTGCTGCGCCAGCTCCCAGAGGAGGTCGGTCAGGCAGGCGCGGGTCGCCATCTCGCTGCCAAACAGCTTCATGCCGTGGCGCGGACGAGTTTCCAGCGTCAGGTGATAGCGCTGGAACCACTCGCGCACTTCCACCATGTCGCTTTGCAGCGTGGCGCGGCTGACAAACCACTCGTCGGACAGATCTTCCAGCTTAAGAGAGAACGCGGAGGTGAGAAAACGCACCACCAGATAGTGCACGCGCTCGGGCCCGGTGCGGGGGATGCGCAGCGCGCGCGGGTGGGAGGCCTGCAGCTGCTGATAGCGCTCGGCGTCGTCAATTTTGAGCTGATAGCCGTTGCCGCGGCTCAAAATAAACTGCGCGCCGTGGCCTGCCAGCAGCGCGTTCAGGGCGGTGATATCGGCACGGACGGTTCGCGTGGAGACCGACAGCCGCTGCGCCAGTTCGTCCTGCGGCAGCGTCTCGTTTTGCAACAGGTCGAAAAGTTGCGCTAAACGTTGGTTCGGGAATCTCACGTCGTTGTCCTCTTACTGCTTAGGGTGAAATGACCATCTGGGATGGGCTGCCGACCGGCGTGTAGTCCGGCTCAGCGCTGAGCCTGCCGTCCTGCGCCACGCGAAAACGGGTGATGTTGTCGCTGCGCTGGTTCATGACGTACAGCCAGCGCCCCTGCTTGTCCAGCGTCAGGGTGCGCGGATAATCTCCCCGCGTCCAGACGTCGTCCTGATGCGTCAGCGTCCCCTCCGCCGTTACGGTAAAGTGCCCGATCTGTCTCTTATACACATCTCCGAGCCCA
>CAMKZP010000091.1 GCA_946477805.1 uncultured Enterobacter sp. | reverse complement strand
ATGCCGAACGGAATCGCCATATCCGGGGATTGCGCCGCGCTTTGCGGCTCGGTGATGACGTCCGCTTTTTTCGCGACCGCCGCATCCATTTTGGCCTGACGCTCTGCCAGGGCTTTATCCACCGCTTTGGCCACAATGGCGTCGATTTGCTCCTGGGTAAATTCTTGTGCGAGCACGGAAATTGGGCAAAGCGCGGCGATAACCGCCATTGTTAATGGAAGTTTTTTAATCGTATTCATGGTTATCTCAATATAGTTTAATTTTATTCAGACAATAACCATCCCGCTCCGATCTGACAGAGTATGTCGCTATCATCAGAACAAGTGGATCTCTGGTTTGGGTACAGAGGTATTGCAGTAATTATTTCGCCATAGGCTATCTCTGATATAGATGAATAATTTCTTCGGACAGTTCACGCGCTAATAACGAGTTCATTAAATGATCCTGCGCGTGCACCATAATTAAGGTCATCGGCTGGCGGGCTTCACCCGCATCCTGCTCGATCAGTTTGGTCTGCATCCTGTGCGCCTGACGCGCGTAGCCGTCGGCTTCGCGCAGCAGGCTTTTGGCTTCATCAAGGTTGCCCTGGCGCGCCGCGTGCAGCGCTTCAAAGCACAGGCTGCGGGACTGACCGGCGTTGACGATAATTTCCATTACGGCTTCTTCTAATACGATCATCATTATTACTCTTTATCAAAGCTATTATTTAAGGCGGTGGCGGCAAACCACTCTCCGCTTTTCTTTATGGTGCGCTGCTGCGTTGTTAAATCGAGCTGGATAAATCCATAGCGATTTTTATAGGCGTTGCACCACGACCAGTTATCAATAAATGTCCACATATGGTAGCCCAGGCAGTTGCACCCTTCGTTAATACCTTTATGCAGCCACGCTAAGTGCTCAGAAATAAAATCGATGCGGTACCGATCGTTTATCTGGCCATTTTCAATAAAGCGCTGCTCATTTTCGACGCCCATGCCGTTTTCAGAAATAAAGCAGCGAGGGTTGCCGTAATTGTCGCGCAGGTTGACCAGGATATCGTAAATACCCGGGGCGTAGATTTCCCAGCCGCGGTAGGGGTTCATCTTGCGGCCCGGCATCTCGTAGCTATCAAAGAACCACTCCGGCATAAACGGCGCCTGCGGGTTTACCGCGCTGTCGCGACACTTCACGCGACGCGGCTGATAGTAGTTCACGCCGAGCAGGTCGATTTTCCCTTCCGCAATCAGGAAACCATCTTCCGGTTTACAGGCGGGTAATTGATCGTAGGACTTCAGCAGCGCCACCAGGTCCGCCGGGTATTCGCCGCGCAGCACCGGGTCGAGGAAGCTGCGGTTAAACATCAGATCCGCAACGTGCGCCGCCTTGACGTCTGCCGGGTTCTGCGAGCGCGGGTACGACGGCGTCAGGTTCAGCACGATGCCAATTTCCCCCGGGTAATGCCCGGCACGGTAGGCGTGAACGGCCTGCGCGTGAGCCAGCACCGTGTGGTACGCCACCGTTGCCGCCCGGCGGAAATCCACCACGTTGGGATAGTGGAAATCGTACAGATAACCGCCTTCCACCGGCACAATCGGCTCGTTGAAGGTAAACCAGTGCAGCACGCGGTCGCCGAACAATTCAAAGCAGATCTGCGCATAGCGGGCGTAGGCGTCCACGACGTCACGGTTTTCCCAGCCGCCAATCTCCTGCATCGCCATCGGCATGTCGAAATGGAACAGGGTGATAAACGGCGTGATGCCCTGTTCAATCAGCTCATCAATGACCTGATTATAAAAATCGACCGCTTCCGGGTTCACTTCACCGATACCGTCGGGGATCAGGCGCGCCCAGCTAATCGAGGTGCGAAAGCTGTTGTGGTTCAGCTGCTTCAGCAGCTGAATATCCGTTTTCCAGTGCTGATAAAACGTGGAGGTATGCTGCGGCCCCACGCCGTTGTGAAAACGGTTCGGCTCGCGGGCAAACCAGCGGTCCCACGTGGTTTCCCCCACTCGTGTCCCTTCGGTCTGGAGAGCGGAGCTAGCGCTGCCCCACCAGAAGTTATCGGGAAATGCGTATTTCATGCCTCTTCCTCTTTGACTTAACGGCTAACGGTTTCAGCGGCGCCCACGGTTGCGGCCTGGGCCTTCTGCTCTTCATTTTTGATCAGCGTACGCTCGTAGGCGCGCAGGAACGGCAGGTACATCAGGGCGGACATCACCATGCAAACCACGCACATCACCACCGGGCTCAGCGCCCAGTTTGCCGCCCATGAGGCGCCAATCGGTGCGGGGGTGGTCCACGGGGTCAGCGAGACGACCTGTGCCAGCCAGCCGAGCTTCGTCGCGCCGTACGCCAGGCAGGCGTTGACCAGCGGAACAAACACGAACGGAATGAACAGCATCGGGTTCATGATGATCGGCGCACCGAACAGAATCGGCTCGTTGATGTTAAAGAAGCTTGGCACCACGCCCATTTTGCCGATGGTGCGCAGGTGCGTGACGCGGCTGCGCAGCAGCAGGAACGCCAGCGGCAGGGTCGAGCCTACGCCGCCAATCAGCAGGTAGTGATCCCAGAAGCCCTGCAGGTAAACGTGCGGCAGCGCCGCGCCGGCCGCCAGCGCCGCCTGGTTTGCGGAGAGGTTCGCCATCCAGAACGGGTTCATGATGCCGGTGACAATCAGCGAGCCGTGAATACCGGCGAACCAGAAGATCTGGCACAGCAGCACGGAGAGCAGAATGGCGGGCAGGGAGTCAGACGCGGAAACCAGCGGCTCCAGCAGGTGCATAATCGCCTGCGGGATAATCATCCCGGTCTGTGCCTCAATGAACAGGTTGAGCGGGTGCAGCGTACCAATCACGACCATCACCGGGATCAGGATCTCGAACGAACGCGCTACGCCGGTCGGCACTTCTTTCGGCAGGCGAATCGTCACGTTGTTTTGCTTCAGCCACGCGTACACGCGGGTGGCGTAGATCGCGGTAATCAGCGCGGTGAAGATCCCCTGGCCCGACAGATACTGGGTGGAGATCTTACCGTCGGCATACGGCGCGGCAACCAGCAGGAAGGCCATAAAGGCCAGCAGGCCGGACATCACCGGGTCGAGGTTAAACTGACGCCCCAGGCTCGCCCCAATCCCCACCGAAATGAAGAAGGTCATCACGCCCATGCTGAGGTTAAACGGCAGCATCAGCTGCTCGCGGTAGGTCTGGGAGAAATCCAGCCAGCCGCGGGCGAAGCTGTTAGTGGTATCCGCCGAGAACGGCGGGAAGATGAACACCAGCATAAACGAGCCGATGATCATGAACGGCAGCGCGGCGGTAAAGCCGTCGCGGATGGCAATCACATACTTTTGCTGACCCAGCTTCGCGGCCAGCGGGGTAATTGACTGCTCAATCACCGCGACCATGGATTGATATAACGAACTCATGTGAACACCTTTTAGTGTGCCGCTTCGATGAGCGACAGAGCATAGTCCAGTACTTTATCGCCACGCTGCATGCCGTAGTCCATCATATCGATGGGCTGTACCGGAATGCCCTGCGTCGCCGCCTTGTCTGAGAGCGTCTTTAACATGTATTTCACCTGCGGTCCGAGAAGTACCACCTGGTATTGCGGAAACTGCGTATCAAATTCGGAAACACCGTACGCATCAATCTTCACCGGCAAACCACGTTCATTCGCGACATCGACCATTTTGCTGACCAACAGGCTGGTGGACATCCCGGCGGAGCAGCACAGCATAATCTTGAACATCGACAACCATCCTCTAAATGTAAAAAGTTATTGCGGAGATGATTGGACATCATACGGAAACCGGTTTCCATTTATAAAAGACAGAAGTGTGACAACCATCAAGAAGCTTGTCTTATGGGGCTTATTACCACGATCTGTATCACGAATTTTGGCGTCTATGACGTCATTTTGAGTGGAAACGGAAAATCGGTTTCCATGAAAAACGGAAACGGATATACTCCGTAGTGGCTATAATGTGAGCCGTAGCGGTAATGGAATTTGCAGGCGTGAAGTCGGCCTGCCAGGGGAGAGAGATGTCTACAATCAACGATGTATCGCGTCTGGCCGGGGTGTCCAAAGCCACGGTATCACGGGTGTTGAGCGGTTCGCGCGGGGTGAAAGAGGCCAGCCGTCAGGCCGTTCTGAAAGCGGTGGATGAGCTGAACTATCGGCCCAACGTGATTGCACAGTCGCTGCTCAGTCAGTCGACGGGCTGCATTGGCGTGATTTGCGCGCAGGAGAACATTAACCAGACCACCGGTTATCTGTACGCGCTGGAAAAACAGCTCAGCCAGCATCAAAAACACCTGCTGCTGCGTTTTGCGCACAGCAAAACGGACGTGATGAACGCGCTCGACGAACTCTCCTGCGGCCTGTGTGACGACATCCTGGTGATTGGCGCGCGTTTCCCGCTGGACGTCGACATGGACAACGTCATTCTCGTCGACTGCATGGAGGCCGAAAACGCCAACAGCATTCAGTTCGATCACGCTTTCGCCGCCGAAACCGCCTGTAACTACCTCACCAGCCAGGGCCGCCGCCAGATTGCGCTGATCCACCCGCAGGGCAGCGGTTTTGCCGATCAGGTGCTGCTCGGCTACAAGCACGCGCTGGAGAAAAACTTCCTGCCCTTTAACCGCAATCTGGTCTTTATGGACGCAACCTCCTCGTCCGTTGCGCTGCAGGAGCTGCTGAACAACGCGACTACGCTGAACTTTAACGCGCTGCTGGTGGCCGACGAACAGGAAGCCCAGCGGGTGATCCCGCAGCTGCAGGCGTTTAATAAATCGGTGCCGGACGACATCATGGTGTTCAGCCTTGGCGGCTCGCTGCATCTGCCGGGCATTCCGGTCATCCCGGCCATTGAGTACTCCATGGACGCCATGGCGGCACGCATTGTGAGCTGGCTAAATGAAAAAACGCAGATGCTG
Organism: uncultured Enterobacter sp.; assembly: GCA_946477805.1. Taxonomy (GTDB): domain Bacteria; phylum Pseudomonadota; class Gammaproteobacteria; order Enterobacterales; family Enterobacteriaceae; genus Enterobacter. The sequence continues at coordinate 5,058 of CAMKZP010000091.1, read as the reverse complement.
GGGTCGTACGTGCTGCGCGGGGATTTAATTATTCCGGATATGCGTAAGCGTTAAACATTTTTGCAGGCCGGGTAAGCGCAGCGCCACCCGGCGAGAAGCACGTGACTAACCTTCAGTAATCTTCCATACAATCCACCTGGCTGACCGCCCCCCAGTAGGCGTCCAGGCTGTCGCGCTTCACGGCGGTGATGGCGTTTTTGATCAGCAGCTGATTGGCCTCGGAGGACAGAATCATCGCCTGCCAGGCCTTATCGCTCTGCTTTTTCTGCGGCGAACAGGTTTTCTTCACATCTTTCAAAACCTGCTGCTTTATTTGCTCATCTTTTGCCGGGCTATCCTTCTCCTGAGCGTGGACAAACGCGGCGAACAGCAGGCATACGAGCAGGCAAACCAGGTGCGCAGATTTCATCGAAACCCCCTTTAAAAGACACATGCTTCCCCTGAAATATATCGTTACATTCAGTGTAGCGATTCCAGCCGAAAGTATGAATTTCTCTTTTCTGCGTATGAATCGCCCACCGAAGAGGTTACTGAATTCCGCCGCCCAGCGACTGCCACAGCGTGATGCGGTTCTCCAGATCGGTCTGCTGCAGAGCAATCAGCGCTTCCTGCGCCGACCAAAGCGACCGCTGCGCGGTGAGCACCGTCAGGTAATCCCCCGCGCCCGCCTTATAGCTGCGGCTAGCCACATCCAGCGTTTTTTGCTCCGCCGCCACGTATTCACGCTGGGCATCGAGCTGCTCGCTCAGGGTTTCGCGCCGCGCCAGCGCGTCGGCCACGTCCTTAAACGCGCTCTGGATGGCTTTCTCATAGGTCGCGATCAGCCCCTTCTTCTCCGCTTCTGCGTAGCGAAGCTGCGCCAGATTGTTGCCGCCGCTGAACAGCGGCAGGGTGATGGACGGCGCAAATGACCAGACTTTCATCCCGTGGCTGAAGAGGGAGGAGAGCGAATCGCTGCCGACGCCCGCGCTGGCGGTGAGCGAGATGGTCGGGAAGAAGTTAGCGCGCGCCGCGCCGATGTTAGCGTTGGCGCTCAGCAGGTTATGCTCCGCCTCCTGAATGTCCGGGCGACGCAAGAGCGTGCTGGAGCTGACGCCCGCCGGGATCAGGGTGATGGCGTTGTCGCCCAGGCTCTCCAGCGTGCCGGGCAGCAGGTTCTCCGGCACCGTATCGCCCGCCAGCAGGTTGAGGGCGTTTTTGTCCTGCATCACCAGCGTCCGGTAGCTCGCCACGCTGGCGCGCGCCTGCTGGTAGACCGCCATCGCCGAGCTGACGTCGGTGGCCGCCGCCACGCCTACCTCCTGCTGGCGCTTCACAATTTTGAGCGAGTTCGCGGCGCTCTCCATCGTGGATTTTGCCAGCGCCAGATTGCTGTTATCCGCCGCCAGCGTCACCCAGGCCGTGGTCAGCTCGCTGACCATCGTCAGGCGCGTATTCTGCGCGGTGAACTCGCTGGCGAGCCAGGTTTCACGCGCGGCGCGCGACAGGCTCTGGTTGCGGCCAAACAGATCCAGCTCGAAGCTGGAGACCGCGCCGCTGGCTTCATCGCTTGTCGCGACGCCGCTCGCCAGCGTGCGGCTGCGGGTGTGGCTCAGCTCAGCGTCCACCGTCGGAAACAGGGACGAGCGCGTTTCGCCGTACAGGGCGCGGGCGGCGTCGATATCCGCGATCGCTTTTTGCACGTCGCGGTTGCTGTTAAGCGCCATCGTCACCACGCTTTTGAGCCGCGCGTCGTTCATCACCTGCTGCCACTGGCTTACCGCGGCGGTGGCTTCACCGTGCGCGCCGGGCAAGGTGGCCGGGACGGGAGCGTCCGGGCGTTGATACGTCGGGTCTAACGACACGCAGCCCGCGCTCAGCAGGGCTAAGACTAAAACAGATACACGAAACATTATGACCTCCGGTTTGCGTGCTTACCGGAGAACAGACGTTTCACCAGTACAAAGAATAGAGGGACGAAGAAAATGGCCAGCAGCGTGGCGGCCAGCGTTCCGCCGATGATGCCGGTCCCGATCGCCACGCGGCTATTAGCCCCGGCACCGGTCGCCACGGCCAGCGGCGTCACGCCCGCGATAAACGCCAGCGAGGTCATGATGATTGGCCGCAGGCGCGTCTGGGCTGCACGCAGCGCGGCGCGCGTCAGGGAGTACCCTTCTGCGACTTTGGCTTCGGCAAATTCAACGATCAGGATGGCGTTTTTCGACGCCAGGCCGATGGTGGTCAGCAGCGCCACCTGGAAGTAAACGTCATTGTTCAGGCCGCGCATCGTCGCGGCCAGCGCCGCGCCGAGCACGCCGAGCGGAATGACCAGGATCACCGAAATCGGCACCGACCAGCTCTCGTACAGCGCCGCCAGGCACAGGAACACCACCAGAATCGACAGGGCGTAGAGGCTCATCGCCTGGCCGCTCGCCAGTTTTTCCTGCAGTGACAGCCCGCTCCACGCCCAGGTTGTGCCGGACGGCAGGGTGTTTGCCAGCTGCTCCATTTTGCTCATCGCCGTGCCCGAGCTGGCGCCGCTGGCGTTTTCCCCCTGGATCTCATACGCCGCCGAGCCGTTGTAGCGCACCAGGCTTTCCGGGCCGTACTCCCAGCGGGTGGTGGCAAAGGCGGAGAACGGCGTCATGGTGCTGTCGCTGCCGCGCACAAACCATTTGTTGATATCCGACGGTACGGCGCGGGTGTCGCTGTCCCCCTGGATGTAGACCTTTTTCACGCGGCCGCGATCGATAAAATCGTTCACGTAGGTCCCGCCCCAGGCGCTGGAGAGGGTGTTGGTGACGTCGCTCAGGGAGAGCCCCAGCGAGACGGCCTTGTTGTTGTCGATATCCACCTGAAGCTGCGGCATCTGCGGCAGATCGTTGGCGCGCACCGCGTGCAGGGCGCTGTCCTGGTTGGCTTCGCCAATCAGCTGGTTACGCATTTTCAGCAGCGCGTCGCGGTCGGTGCCGCCGCTGGCCATCAGCTCAAAGGTAAAGCCGTTGCTCTGGCCCAGCCCGTCTACCGCAGGGGGCGTCATCGCAAAGAGGGTGGCATCGCGGAGGGTGCTCAGCTCCTGCGTCGCGCGCAGGGCAATGGCCTGAGCGGTGTTTTCGTCGCCTTTACGCTCTGACCAGTTTTTCAGGGAGACAAACGCCATCCCGGCGTTCTGGCCGCTGCCGCTAAAGCTGAACCCTTCAATGGTAAAGATAACGTTGGTATTGGCTTTCTCTTTGGTGAGGAACCACTCGCGGACCTGGCGGCTAACCTCGGCGGTACGCACCGCGGTTGCGCCAGCCGGCAGGGTGTACTGCACCATGATTTCGCCCTGATCTTCCGTCGGCAGGAAGCTGCCCGGCAGCTTCAGCATCGCGAACCCCATCGCGCCGCAGAGCAGGGCGTAGATGACCAGCATGCCGCCGGAGCGGCGCAGGGCGCGCAGGACCTTGTTCTGATAGCCGCGCTCGGTCTTGCTGTAGAAGCGGTTAAACGCGCCGAAGAAGCCCTTCCTGTGTGGGGCGGTGTGGTTCAGGATCGAGCCGCACAGCGCGGGCGTCAGGGTTAACGCCACCACCACGGAGAGGAACATCGCCGAGATAATGGTGACCGAGAACTGGCGGTAAATCACCCCGGTGGAGCCGCCGAAAAAGGCCATCGGCAGGAATACCGCAGAGAGCACCAGCGCAATGGCGATCAGCGCGCCGGAGATTTCGCCCATCGATTTTTCAGTGGCTTCCCGGGCGGGCAGCCCTTCGTCGCGCATGATGCGCTCGACGTTTTCCACCACCACGATGGCGTCATCCACTAAAAGCCCAATCGCCAGCACCATCGCAAACAGCGTCAGCGTGTTGATGGAGTAGCCGAACAGCGCCAGCACGCCGAAGGTGCCGAGCAGGACTACCGGTACCGCCAGCGCCGGGATCAGCGTGGCGCGGATGTTCTGCAGGAACAGGTACATCACCACCACCACGAGGATAATGGCTTCGAACAGGGTCTGGATAACGTCCTCAACGGAGATCTTGATGAACTCGGTGCTGTCTTTCGGGTAGGCCACGTCGTAGCCTTCCGGCATCGACTTTTTGAACTCGGCGATTTTATCTTTCACCGCCGTGGCGGTGTTGAGCGCGTTCGCGCCCGGCGAGAGCATCACCGCCATACCCGCCGCCGGGTGGCCGTTCAGCTTCGCGGTGGCGGTGTAATCTTCGCTGCCCATCTCCACGCGCGCGACGTCGCTGATGCGCACCACCGCGCCGCTGGACTGGCTCTTCACGATGATGTTTTTAAACTGATCGACCGTCTGCAGGCGCGACTGGGCGCGCACGGTCGCGGTCAGCTGCTGGGCGTTCGACGAGGGCAGCGCGCCGATTTTACCGGCGGAGACCTGCACGTTCTGGGCCTCAATCGCGCTCTGCACGTCGGACGGCATCAGCGAGTAGGACGCCAGCTTCGCCGGGTCGAGCCAGATGCGCATCGCGTATTCCGCGACGAAAACATGCAGGCTGCCGACGCCCTCGACGCGCGCCAGCGGGTCCTGCATATTGCTGACCAGCCAGTCGGCGATATCCGAGCTGCTGGCGGCGTCGGTTTTATCGTATACGCCCATGATCAGCAGGAAGTTGCTCTGGGATTTCTCGACGGTGATCCCGGACTGCTGCACCTCAGTCGGCAGACGCGATTCCGCCTGCTGGACTTTGTTCTGCACCTGCACCTGGGCGGTATCCGGGTCGGTTCCCTGTTCGAAGGTGACGTTAATGCTCACCGAACCGTCCGAGCTGCTGGTGGAGGTGAAGTAGAGCAGGTTATCCAGCCCGGTCAGCTGCTGCTCGATCACCTGCGTCACGCTGTTTTCCAGCGTCTGCGCGGAGGCGCCGGTGTAGGTGGCCGAGATTTTAATCGACGGCGGGGCGACGTCCGGGTACTGCGCGACCGGCAGCGTGCGGATCGCCAGCATCCCGGCGAGCATGATGAGAATGGCGATAACCCAGGCAAAGACCGGGCGACGCACGAAAAAACGGGAAAACATCAGGCGTTTCCTCCGCTGGCTTTCATCTCTTCGGCTTTCACTTCCTGCCCGGCGGT
>CAMKZP010000090.1 GCA_946477805.1 uncultured Enterobacter sp. | reverse complement strand
TCGGCAGCGTCAGATGTGTATAAGAGACAGTCCGTAACCCGATCAACGGCGATCCTATCTTCCTCGATCCGGAAAAATCGATGGAGATTCAGTACGATCTCGGCTCCGACATCGTGATGATCTTCGATGAATGTACGCCGTACCCGGCGGACTGGGACTATGCAAAACGTTCCATGGAGATGTCCCTGCGCTGGGCGCAGCGTAGCCGCGACCGTTTTGACTCCCTGCAGAATAAAAATGCGCTCTTCGGCATTATCCAGGGCAGCGTTTACGAAGATTTACGCGATATCTCCGTTAAAGGTCTGGTAGAGATAGGTTTTGATGGCTACGCTGTCGGCGGTTTGGCTGTGGGTGAGCCGAAGGAAGATATGCACCGCATTCTGGAGCATGTCTGCCCGCAAATCCCGGCGGATAAACCACGATACCTGATGGGTGTGGGTAAACCAGAAGATCTGGTAGAAGGCGTTCGTCGCGGCATTGATATGTTCGACTGCGTGATGCCGACCCGTAACGCGCGTAACGGTCATCTGTTCGTTACCGATGGCGTGGTGAAAATCCGTAACGCGAAGCATAAGAGTGACACCAGCCCGCTCGATTCCGAGTGCGATTGCTATACCTGTCGCAATTATTCCCGCGCGTATTTGCATCATCTCGATCGTTGCAACGAGATTTTGGGCGCGCGTCTCAATACCATTCATAATCTTCGTTATTATCAGCGCTTAATGGCTGGTTTACGTAAGGCTATCGAAGAGGGTAAATTAGAGAGCTTCGTGACCGATTTCTACCAACGTCAGGGCCGGGATGTCCCACCTTTGAACGTTGATTAATTTTAATAATGAGGGAATTTGAATGAGCTTTTTTATTTCTGATGCGGTAGCAGCAACTGGCGCGCCATCACAGGGCAGCCCAATGTCTCTGATTCTGATGCTGGTTGTGTTCGGTCTGATCTTCTACTTCATGATCCTGCGTCCACAGCAGAAGCGCACCAAAGAGCACAAAAACCTGATGAACTCCATTGCTAAAGGCGATGAAGTGCTGACCAACGGTGGCCTGGTGGGTCGCGTGACCAAAGTAGCAGAAAGCGGCTACATTGCTATCGCCCTGAACGACACCACTGAAGTGGTTATCAAACGTGACTTCGTAGCTGCCGTTCTGCCGAAAGGCACCATGAAGGCGCTGTAATCCCAACTTTTCCCAAAGGGAACTGCCGTGTTAAACCGTTATCCTTTGTGGAAGTACGTCATGCTGGTGGTCGTCATTGTTGTCGGCCTGCTGTATGCGCTTCCCAACCTGTATGGTGAGGATCCGGCCGTTCAAATCACTGGCGCGCGCGGTGTCGCCGCCAGTGAGCAAACGCTGATCCAGGTCCAGAAAACGTTACAAGAAGAAAAAATTACCGCTAAGTCTGTGGCACTGGAAGAGGGCGCAATTCTTGCTCGCTTCGACACCACCGACACGCAGCTCCGCGCCCGTGAAGCGCTGATGGGCGTGCTGGGTGATAAATACGTCGTGGCGCTTAACCTTGCTCCTGCAACCCCACGTTGGCTGGCTGCGCTGAACGCAGAGCCAATGAAACTCGGTCTTGACCTGCGCGGCGGCGTTCACTTCCTGATGGAAGTGGATATGGATACCGCGCTCGGCAAACTGCAGGAACAGAATATCGACAGCCTGCGCAGCGATCTGCGCGAGAAAGGCATCGCCTACACGACCGTGCGTAAAGAAGATAACTTCGGCATGAGCATCACCTTCCGCGACAGCGCGGCGCGTGACCAGGCTGTAACTTATCTGTCTCAGCGTCACCGCGATCTGGTGATCACCTCTCAGGGCAGCAACCAGCTGCGCGCGGTGATGACCGATGCGCGCCTGAGCGAAGCGCGTGAGTACGCCGTTCAGCAGAACATCAACATTCTGCGTAACCGTGTAAACCAGCTGGGCGTGGCTGAGCCTCTGGTACAGCGCCAGGGTGCTGACCGCATCGTGGTTGAACTGCCGGGTATCCAGGATACCGCGCGTGCGAAAGAGATTCTGGGCGCGACGGCAACGCTGGAATTCCGCCTGGTTAACTCCAACGTCGATCAGTCCGCTGCTGCCTCCGGGCGTATTCCGGGCGACTCTGAAGTGAAACAGACCCGCGAAGGTCAGCCGGTTGTGCTGTACAAGCGCGTGATCCTGACCGGTGACCATATCACCGACTCCACTTCCAGCCAGGATGAGTACAACCAGCCGCAGGTTAACATCTCGCTTGATAGCGCGGGTGGCAACATCATGTCTAACTTCACCAAGGACAATATCGGTAAACCGATGGCGACCCTGTTCGTGGAGTACAAAGACAGCGGTAAGAAAGACGCTAACGGCCGTTCGGTGCTGATGAAAGAGGAAGAGGTGATTAACATCGCTAATATCCAGTCTCGTCTGGGTAACAGCTTCCGCATCACCGGGATCAACAACCCGAACGAAGCGCGTCAGCTCTCGCTGCTGCTGCGCGCTGGCGCGCTGATTGCGCCAATCCAGATTGTTGAAGAACGTACCATTGGTCCAACCCTGGGTATGCAGAACATCAAACAGGGCCTGGAAGCGTGTCTGGCCGGTCTGGTGGTTTCGATCATCTTCATGATCTTCTTCTATAAAAAGTTTGGTCTGATTGCGACTTCCGCGCTGCTGGCAAACCTGGTGCTGATTATCGGCATTATGTCCCTGCTGCCGGGTGCGACGCTGACCATGCCGGGCATAGCGGGTATCGTTCTGACCCTTGCGGTGGCGGTCGACGCCAACGTACTGATAAACGAGCGTATCAAAGAAGAGTTGAGCAACGGTCGTTCTGTGCAGCAGGCGATTGAAGAAGGCTATAAAGGCGCGTTCAGCTCCATCTTCGATGCGAACGTAACAACACTGATTAAGGTTCTCATCCTGTATGCAGTGGGTACTGGCGCCATCAAAGGCTTTGCGATAACTACCGGTATCGGTGTCGCAACGTCGATGTTTACCGCTATTGTCGGCACCCGTGCCATCGTGAACCTGCTGTACGGCGGCAAGCGCGTCAAAAAGCTGTCTATCTGAGGAGTGCGTTGTGGCACAGGAATATACTGTTGAACAATTGAACCACGGCCGTAAAGTCTGGGACTTTATGCGCTGGGACTACTGGGCCTTCGGCATTTCAGGTTTTCTGCTGATTCTGTCCATCGTCATTATGGGCGTGAAAGGCTTCAACTGGGGTCTCGATTTTACCGGTGGTACGGTAATTGAAATCTCCCTGGAAAAACCGGTCGATATGGACCAGATGCGCGAATCGCTGCAGAAAGCGGGCTTTGAAGAGCCGCTGCTGCAGAACTTCGGCAGCAGCCGCGACATCATGGTGCGTATGCCACCGGTACACGATGCCAACGGCAGCCAGGAGCTGGGCAGCAAGGTTCTGAAGGTCGTTAACGAATCGACCAACCAAAACGCGGCGGTAAAACGCATAGAGTTTGTTGGCCCGAGCGTGGGTGCAGACCTGGCGCAAACGGGTGCGATGGCGCTGATGGTGGCGCTGATCTCCATCCTGATTTACGTGGGTTTCCGCTTCGAGTGGCGACTGGCGGCAGGTGTGGTTATCGCGCTGGCGCACGACGTGGTGATCACCATGGGCGTACTGTCGCTGTTCCACATTGAGATTGACCTGACGATTGTGGCATCCCTGATGTCCGTTATCGGTTACTCACTGAACGACAGTATCGTGGTATCTGACCGTATCCGTGAAAACTTCCGTAAGATCCGTCGCGGTACGCCGTACGAAATCTTTAACGTGTCGTTGACTCAGACGCTGCACCGTACGTTGATCACATCCGGAACCACCCTGATGGTTATCCTGATGCTGTATCTCTTCGGTGGGCCGGTGCTGGAAGGCTTCTCGCTGACCATGCTGATCGGTGTGTCTATCGGTACGGCGTCCTCTATCTACGTGGCGTCCGCGCTGGCGCTTAAACTCGGCATGAAGCGCGAGCACCTGCTCCAGCAGAAGGTCGAGAAAGAAGGGGCGGATCAGCCGTCAATTCTGCCGTAAGGCATCGTCAGAAGCGTTATCGAAATCCCGGTCAATCGATCGGGATTTTTTTTGCCCGCTTCTGGCAACACTCCTGACTGTATGCTGTCAGGAGCCCTGTCGTAGACTCCTTCTGAGGAGATAGACATGGCTAAGCTGGCGATATTCGCGATCTGTCGCTTTCCGGCTCGACAGGTGGCTCAATATGGTGATGAGGGAAAGGCAGTTCAGCGAGAGTGCGGAAAGTGAGGCAGTAAAAAGCCGGGTGGCGGCTACGCCTTACCCGGCCTTCATTCGGATCGTAGGCCCGGTAAGCGCTGCGCCACCGGGCGAATTCCGTTTGGGTTAGAAGTTGTAACCCACCACCAGGTAACCACCCCAGCCGGTAGAACGGACGCTGAAGTCGCCGTTGCCGAAGTTCAGGCTGGCGTCGTCGTTCCACTGGCCACCGTTGTGCCAGTAACGTGCAACAACGGAGTAGTGCCAGTGATCGTAGTTCAGCGCCAGGATGTGGCTGGAGGCGATGGAGTCGTTGGTGCGCGCTTTCTTGCCGTTCAGATCGCGGAAGTCGTTGTCGCCCAGGTCTGAGCCCCAGTCAAAGTTGGTGAAGCCGATGTAGCTCAGGTTACCGCCCCACAGCTGGGTAATTGGCACGAAGTATTTCACTTTGAAACGGTAGCCGTCCCACTCGTTTTCGTTCGCGGCACCGTAGTTCTGCCACTGGTATTTCGCGTAGACGTTCATGGACAGGCTCATCGGCAGGCCGGTATCAATGTCCGTACCCAGACCCATATACCAGGTGCTCTGACGACCGGAGGCGTTGCGGCCCATGTCGTAGATATAGTTGTTCGCGATGTACCACTCTTTGAACGGACCGAAGCTCAGGTCAGCGCCGGTCAGCTTGTCGATGGAAAAGCGCGGTTCGATCTCCATAAACAGTGGGGAACCGTGGTTCCAGATACCTTTCGCGTCGGTGTTACCGCCGAAGAAGACCGGTGCATCCATATAGCCGTAGAAATCAAACCAGTCTTTCTTGGCGAACGCTTCGTATTCCAGGTAGGTATCGTTGCGGATTTGTGGTCCGAAACGGGTGTGGTAGCTGCCGACCACGTTAACGCTCTGGTGCCACCAGTCGGAAAGATATTCTGGTTTGTTATTTTCCGCTGCGTGAGCAGTGAAAGAGGAGGAGAGTGCCAGTGCTGCACCGGCTGCGAGTAATGTTTTTTTCATAATCATGCCACTGATTGAAATTCCCTTCCGGGAGTGAAAAATGCGCGAATTGCGTTTCTAAATATTTCGTGTTTCTGCGGAGCCTATTATAGGAATCCTTGCTCACAAAAATATGTGTTGTTTCACATATCTCTCACATGCGTAATCGATTGCGTTCACGTTTGCGTACTTTAAACGGCCGGGATTGTAACGGCAAACATTTATGTTGCCAATCCATACGAAAAGTAAATGTTAGCGGAGTGACACTGCACTCCGCTGGAAGAGGGGTTACTGCGCGGCGGGTTGAATGTCGTGGATGCGGATAAAGCCCAGCTGTTCAGGAGAGAGTCCGCTCAGCTGAAGAGGGATATCAACATCGCTCGGGGCCAGCGTGCTGGCGGGAGCCGTAAAAAGCTGGTTCTTAACGTTCACTTCCTGGTAGCTCTCCGTGGTGCCCTGGATCTGCCCCCACTCTACGGTGCCGCTGAACGCGGGAAGCGGATCGCTGGACTCGCCCTGAATGCGCAATGTTGCGCGAGTACCATCCGCATTCGCCGCAACATTCACCAGAGACATCTTTAAGGTGCCGATTTGGCTTTTCAGGCGCGCCGGGGTGTTGGCGCCCGGCAGCAGATATACGCCGCTGGCGGACTTGGCGTTAAGGGCGTTTTGCTGAGTGATTTTAACGGTCTCTTTGTTCAGCTTGTCCAGCGCGGTATTCAGCGTATTCACGCTTTGCTTCATCTGGCGGACTTCAGTTTGCTGTGCACAGGCGCTGAGGGTAAAGAGGCTCCCCACCAGCAGAATTTTCAGGTAACGTCTTGTCATTGCGTTTATTTCCTTGAAATAACGGATCTCCGTAATGGTAGACAGCATCGTGCCGTCAGGTATAGATCCTTTGTCTCAAAAAGCTCTTCCTTTGTTGTCAGGCCAGTTCAGGGTAAAATAGAAATCAGTTAACCGGATTACAGGGATACCGTATGCATTGCCCATTCTGCTCCGCTGTGGATACCAAAGTTATCGATTCTCGCCTCGTGGGCGAAGGCTCCTCCGTACGCCGCCGTCGGCAGTGCCTAGTGTGCAACGAGCGTTTCACGACCTTTGAGGTTGCAGAGCTGGTAATGCCGCGCGTGGTGAAAAGCAACGACGTGCGCGAGCCGTTCAATGAAGAAAAGCTGCGCAGCGGGATGCTGAAGGCGCTGGAAAAACGCCCGGTCAGCGCAGACGATGTCGAAATGGCGCTAAACCATATCAAATCTCACCTTCGCGGCCTGGGTGAGCGCGAGGTGCCGAGCAAGATGATCGGAAACCTGGTGATGGAACAGCTGAAAAAGCTCGATAAAGTCGCCTATATCCGCTTCGCTTCCGTGTACCGCAGTTTCGAAGACATCAAAGAATTCGGCGAAGAGATCGCCCGCTTACAGGATTAGCCCCATGCAGGACGAAATTTACATGGCGCGAGCCATGAAGCTGGCGCAGCGCGGGCGTTTTACTACCCATCCCAACCCGAACGTCGGGTGCGTTATCGTTAAAGATGGCGAGATTGTGGGGGAAGGTTACCACCACCGCGCCGGCGAGCCGCACGCCGAAGTGCATGCGTTGCGTATGGCGGGTGAGAAGGCCCGCGGCGCGACGGCCTACGTCACGCTTGAGCCCTGCAGCCACCACGGGCGCACGCCACCGTGCTGCGAAGCGCTGATTGCCGCAGGCGTCTCGCGCGTGGTTGCATCGATGCAGGATCCCAATCCGCAGGTGGCCGGGCGCGGCCTGTACCGTCTCCAGCAGGAAGGGATCGACGTCAGCCACGGCCTGATGATGCAGGACGCGGAAGCCCTGAATAAAGGCTTCCTCAAGCGCATGCGCACCGGTTTTCCGTATGTTCAGCTCAAGCTGGGCGCCTCGCTGGACGGCCGTACGGCGATGGCGAACGGTGAGAGCCAGTGGATAACTTCTTCACAGGCAAGGCGCGATGTGCAACGTCTGCGCGCGCAAAGCCATGCTATTCTCACCAGCAGTGAAACCGTTCTGGCTGACGACCCGGCCATGACCGTGCGCTGGAACGAGCTGAATGCTGATACCCAGGCGCTTTACCCGCAGGACGCTCTGCGCCAGCCGCTGCGTATAATCATTGACAGCCACAACCGCGTGACGCCTGAGCACCGTATTGTGCAGCAGCCGGGTGAAACCTGGATTGCCCGCACTCAGGAAGATGCGCGTGAATGGCCGCAAGGCGTGCGCAGCATCATGGTGCCGGAGCATAACGGGCACCTCGATCTCGTGGTGCTGATGATGCTGCTGGGTAAGCAGCAGGTGAACAGCATCTGGGTGGAAGCGGGCCCAACGCTTGCTGGCGCGCTGCTTCAGGCGGGGCTGGTGGATGAACTTCTCGTCTACGTTGCGCCTAAACTGTTGGGCAACGACGCCCGCGGCCTGTTTGTGCTCCCTGGCCTTGAAAAACTGGCCGATGCACCGCAGCTCAGATTCAGCGAGATCCGTCCGGTAGGTCCGGACGTCTGCCTCCATCTAACGACAGCGTAATTGCTCCTGAAATAGGGAAGCAGTGCGCAAAGTATTATGATAAAATCCGCCCCCCTGCGGGGCCAAATGAACCCGTAAAGGAAGAGTATGAACATTATTGAAGCTGCTGTAGCTACCCCGGACGCTCGCGTCGCCATCACCATTGCGCGTTTCAACAACTTCATCAACGACAGCCTGCTGGAAGGTGCCATTGACGCCCTGAAACGTATCGGCCAGGTTAAAGATGACAACATTACCGTTGTTTGGGTTCCAGGTGCTTACGAACTGCCTCTGGCAGCCGGCGCGCTGGCGAAAACCGGTAAATACGACGCGGTGATTGCGCTGGGTACCGTTATTCGTGGCGGTACTGCGCACTTCGAATACGTTGCGGGCGGTGCAAGCAATGGTCTGGCACACGTTGCACAGGATGCTGAAATCCCTGTCGCGTTCGGCGTGCTGACCACCGAAAGTATTGAACAAGCCATCGAACGTGCTGGCACCAAAGCCGGTAACAAGGGTGCAGAAGCTGCACTGACCGCGCTTGAAATGATCAATGTATTGAAAGCCATCAAGGCCTGATTTTTTTGTAAGGGGAATTCCGTGAAACCTGCTGCTCGTCGCCGCGCCCGTGAATGTGCCGTTCAGGCGCTTTACTCCTGGCAGTTGTCCCAGAACGACATCGCTGATGTTGAATACCAGTTCCTGTCAGAACAGGACGTTAAAGACGTTGACGTTCTGTACTTCCGTGAACTGCTGTCGGGAGTGGCGACTAATAGCGCGTATCTCGATGGTCTGATGAAGCCATACCTGTCCCGTCTGCTCGAAGAGCTGGGCCAGGTTGAAAAAGCAGTGTTGCGTATCGCGCTGTTTGAGCTTTCTAAACGTGACGATGTGCCGTACAAAGTGGCCATCAACGAAGCGATCGAACTGGCAAAAACCTTCGGCGCTGAAGATAGCCACAAGTTTGTTAACGGCGTACTGGATAAAGCTGCACCTGCGATCCGCCCCCACAAAAAGTGATCCGCAAGCCGGAGTTTTGCATTGCTTTTTCGGCAGTGCGGCTCCGGTTTTTTTATTTAATTTGCTGAGGCATAACGTATGGCATGCGGCGAATTCTCCCTGATTGCCCGTTATTTTGACCGTGTCAGAACCTCTCGTCTTGATGTTGAAACGGGCATCGGCGATGACTGTGCACTTCTCAATATTCCTGAAAAACAGACGCTGGCAATCAGCACCGACACCCTGGTGTGCGGGCGTCACTTCCTGGCGGATATCGATCCTGCCGATCTGGCCTATAAAGCGCTGGCGGTCAACGTCAGCGATCTGGCCGCTATGGGCGCTGACCCTGCCTGGCTGACGCTGGCTCTGACGCTGCCAGAGGTGGATGAAGTCTGGCTGGAAGCATTTAGCGACGCGCTGTTCGAACAGCTGAATTACTACGATATGCAGCTGATTGGCGGTGATACCACCGCCGGGCCGCTGTCGATGACGCTGGCTATCCACGGCTATGTGCCGTTCGGGCGCGCGCTGAAGCGTTCGGGCGCAAAGCCCGGTGACTGGATCTACGTTACCGGCACGCCGGGCGACAGCGCAGCGGGGCTGGCAATCCTTCAGAATCTTTTAACGGTTAAGGATGCCGACGATGCGGCGTATCTGGTGAAACGCCATCTGCGCCCGACGCCACGCATTCTGCACGGCCAGGCGCTGCGGGATCGCGCCAGCTCGGCTATCGATCTCTCTGATGGGCTGATCTCTGACCTCGGCCATATCCTGAAGGCCAGCGGGGTGGGCGCGCGTATTGATCTGGATCTGTTCCCGCTGTCTGAGCAACTGCTCCGCCACGCTGAACCCGAGCAGGCCCTGCGCTGGGCGCTCTCGGGCGGGGAAGATTACGAGCTGTGCTTTACCGTTCCGGAACTCAACCGCGGCACGCTGGACGTGGCGTTGTCGAATCTTGGCGCACGTTTCACCTGCATCGGACAAATTATGCCGGAGAGCGAAGGGTTGCAGTTTGTGCGGGAAGGCGCGCCGGTTACGCTGGGCTGGAAAGGATTTGATCACTTTGCATAAAGCAGAGCCTGTCCGGTTTAATACATAATCACGTAACCTTAACTCGCGGATCACTCAAATAACGATTTTCCGGGCATGCTCGTTCATTAACTTCTACCTTCGCCCTAACGTATTCCGTTAGGGTTCGAGGTGGAAGCTAATGATTTCTCTATACTCCACTTCTGCCCATTTTTTCTGACTGAAAACAATAACGTCCGAATCGTACAAAATTACGATAGGGTATTACCT
>CAMKZP010000089.1 GCA_946477805.1 uncultured Enterobacter sp. | reverse complement strand
CCCGGGGTGATGTCCGGCACGTTCAGCTCGGTCTGGTTCAGCACGGCCACGTCGCGCGCCACGCCGATGATGCCCAGGCAGTCGGCGCGGTTTGGCGTCACGCTGATTTCGATGGTGTTGTCATCAAGCTTCAGGTATTCACGGATATCGGTCCCGACTGGCGCATCCAGCGGCAGCTCAATGATGCCGTTATGGTCATCGGAAATGCCCAGCTCGGAGAAGGAGCACAGCATGCCTTCTGACGGCTCGCCGCGCAGCTTCGCCGCCTTGATTTTGAAATCACCCGGCAGCACGGCGCCCACGGTGGCCACGGCCACCTTCAGGCCCTGACGGCAGTTTGGCGCGCCGCAGACGATGTCCAGCAGGCGGTCTCCGCCCACGTTCACTTTCGTTACGCGCAGTTTGTCGGCGTTCGGGTGCTGGCCGCACTCAACCACTTCACCCACCACTACACCGTTGAAGGCACCTGAAACAGGATCTACGCCATCAACTTCCAGACCCGCCATGGTGATCTGGTTGGAAAGCGCTTCGCTGTCCAGCGTGGTGTTCACCCATTCGCGTAACCACAGTTCACTGAATTTCATTGTTCTGTCCTGCCCTTATTTAAACTGTTTGAGGAAACGCAGATCGTTTTCGAAGAAAGCGCGTAAATCGGTGACGCCGTAGCGCAGCATGGTCAGACGCTCCATGCCCATACCGAAGGCGAAGCCGGAGTAAACTTCCGGATCGATGCCCACGTTACGCAGCACGTTCGGATGCACCATGCCGCAGCCCAGCACTTCCAGCCATTTGCCGTTTTTGCCCATAACGTCAACTTCAGCAGAGGGTTCGGTGAACGGGAAGTAGGACGGACGGAAACGAACCTGCAGATCTTCCTCAAAGAAGTTGTTCAGGAAATCGTGCAGCGTGCCTTTCAGGTTGGTAAAGCTGATGTTTTTATCTACGATCAGGCCTTCCATCTGGTGGAACATCGGGGTATGCGTCTGGTCGTAGTCGTTACGGTACACGCGGCCCGGCGCGATAATGCGGATAGGCGGCTCCTGATCCTTCATGGTACGGATCTGAACGCCAGAGGTCTGGGTGCGCAGCAGACGCGTGGCATCGAACCAGAAAGTGTCGTGGTCAGCGCGTGCCGGATGATGGCCAGGAATGTTCAGGGCGTCGAAGTTGTGATAATCATCTTCGATTTCCGGGCCGGTCGCCACGGTAAAGCCGAGCTCACCGAAGAAACTTTCGATGCGGTCAATGGTGCGGGTAACCGGATGCAGACCACCGTTTTCAATGCGGCGCCCCGGCAGGGATACGTCAATGGTTTCCTGAGCCAGACGGGCATTGAGTACTGCGCTCTCAAGTTCAGCTTTACGCGCGTTCAGCGCCTGCTGCACCTGCTCTTTGGCTTCGTTAATCACCGCACCCGCTGCAGGGCGCTCTTCTGCAGGCAGCTCACGCAGGGTAGTCATTTGAAGGGTCAGATGCCCTTTCTTGCCCAGATATTCGACGCGGACATTGTCTAACGCGGCAACATCTGAGGCCTGGTTAATGGCGGCCGTTGCACTGGCAACCAGCTCTGCGAGATGTGACATGGTTTTCCTCATTATGTCGGTGCAGGCACCGATTTGGTGGACTTATTCTCTCGAATTTAGACACAAAAAAAGCCTCCATCGGGAGGCTTATCTGGCGCTGTTTTTCGTTTCATCTTTCACGCGCTAGCCTCCTGAATTCAGGTGCTAAAGTAAAAGAAGAAGCGGAAAATAGCAGCATTCATGCTTGCGTTACCTTGTGTGGTAAAACCGTATAGACCTTATTGAAAAGCCTGGACGGGTAAATGTCAATCTTCTGATAAGGTTATATGAAAAGAGGGGGTCAGGCCCCCTCTCTCAACTGGCTTATGCCAGTGCTGCTTTCGCTTTTTCGACCAGAGCGGTGAACGCTACTTTGTCGAATACTGCGATGTCAGCCAGGATCTTACGGTCGATTTCAACAGAGGCTTTTTTCAGGCCGTTGATGAATTTGCTGTAAGAAATACCGTTCTGACGTGCTGCTGCGTTGATACGCGCAATCCACAGTTGACGGAACTGACGCTTACGCTGACGACGGTCACGGTAAGCGTACTGACCTGCTTTGATAACAGCCTGGAAGGCAACGCGATATACGCGTGAACGCGCACCGTAGTAGCCTTTAGCTTGTTTCAAAATTTTCTTGTGACGTGCACGTGCAATTACACCACGTTTTACGCGAGCCATATGTGCTCTCCTGTATCTATATTCTTAGTAAAAAAATTAAACGTTAACGGCTTATGCGTACGGCAGGCACGCGATAACCAGACCCAGATCGCCTTTAGAAACAAGGCCTTTTGGACGCAGGTGACGTTTACGCTTAGTAGATTTTTTGGTCAGAATATGACGCAGGTTTGCGTGCTTACGCTTAAATCCACCACCACCGGTTTTTTTGAAGCGCTTAGCAGCACCGCGTACGGTCTTAATTTTTGGCATCTTAATAACTTCCACTTCGCATTGTTAAATAAACGAAACATAGGCGAACAAAACCTATGAAACCCGAAGGCTCCACAGATTTTGCTGCTTGAAGGCCTTACTGTTTCTTCTTAGGAGCGAGCACCATGATCATCTGGCGGCCTTCGATCTTCGTAGGGAAGGATTCGACTACTGCCAGTTCACTCAGATCGTCACGGACGCGGTTAAGCACTTCCATACCGATCTGTTGGTGGGCCATCTCACGACCGCGGAAACGCAGCGTGATCTTGGCCTTATCGCCATCTTCCAGAAAGCGAATCAGGCTGCGGAGTTTTACCTGATAATCGCCATCGTCGGTACCAGGACGGAATTTAATTTCCTTAACCTGGATAACTTTTTGCTTCTTCTTCTGTTCCTTAGAAGACTTACTCTTTTCATAAAGGAACTTGCCGTAGTCCATGATACGACAAACTGGCGGTTCGGCGTTAGGGCTGATTTCAACTAAATCTACTCCAGCTTCTTCAGCTTTTTCGATCGCTTCTCTCAGACTCACAATCCCCAGTGGTTCACCTTCAAGATCTGTTAAGCGAACTTCCTGGGCGCGAATCTCGCCATTGATACGATTCGGACGTGCCGTTTGAACTCGTTTTCCGCCTTTAATACCTTATTCCTCCAGTTGTTGAAGACTGCGGCTGCGAATCTCTTGTTGCAGCTTCTCAATCACTTCACTTACGTCCAGGCTCCCCAGGTCTTTACCACGGCGGGTGCGAACGGCAACTTTGCCTGCTTCCACCTCTTTATCACCACAGACCAACATATACGGGACACGACGTAAAGTGTGCTCGCGGATTTTAAAGCCAATCTTCTCATTTCTCAAGTCTGCTTTTACGCGAATGCCCGCATTTTGTAGTTTCTGCGTCAATTCTTTAACGTATTCAGACTGAGAATCGGTAATGTTCATCACCACTACCTGCACTGGCGCAAGCCAGGTCGGGAAGAAGCCGGCGAACTCTTCGGTCAGGATGCCAATGAAGCGCTCCAGTGAACCAAGAATTGCACGGTGAATCATAACCGGTACCTGACGCTCGTTGTCTTCGCCAACGTAAGAGGCGCTCAAACGCTGCGGCAGGGAGAAGTCCAGCTGTACAGTACCGCACTGCCATGCGCGATCGAGGCAGTCATACAGGGTAAATTCAATTTTCGGACCGTAGAATGCGCCCTCGCCCAGCTGGTATTCGAACGGAATGTTGTTCTCTTCCAGTGCTACGGCAAGATCCGCTTCTGCGCGATCCCATGTCTCATCGCTACCGATACGTTTTTCCGGACGCGTTGAGAGTTTGACCACGATCTTCTCGAAGCCAAAGGTGCTGTACATATCGTAGACCATACGAATACAGGCGTTAACTTCATCACGTACCTGATCTTCAGTACAGAAGATATGCGCATCATCCTGAGTAAAGCCACGAACGCGCATCAGACCGTGCAGCGCACCTGATGGCTCGTTACGGTGGCAGCTACCGAACTCCGCCATACGCAGCGGCAGGTCACGGTAGGATTTCAGACCCTGGTTGAAGATCTGAACGTGGCCCGGGCAGTTCATTGGCTTGATGCAGTATTCACGGTTCTCGGAAGAGGTGGTGAACATCGCGTCTTTGTAGTTGTCCCAGTGGCCGGTTTTTTCCCACAGCACACGGTCCATCATGAATGGGCCTTTTACTTCCTGATACTGGTACTCTTTCAGCTTGGAACGTACAAACGTTTCCAGCTCGCGGAAGATAGTCCAGCCGTCGTTGTGCCAGAATACCATACCCGGCGCTTCTTCCTGCATATGGTACAGGTCAAGCTGCTTGCCGATTTTACGGTGGTCACGCTTAGCCGCCTCTTCCAGGCGCTGCAGGTAGGCGCTCAGGGCTTTTTTATCTGCCCATGCGGTACCATAAATACGCTGCAACATTTTATTGTTGCTGTCGCCACGCCAGTAGGCGCCGGCGATTTTCATCAGCTTGAAGTGATGACAGAAGCGCATGTTCGGCACGTGCGGCCCACGGCACATGTCGACATATTCTTCGTGATGGTACAAGCCTGGCTTGTCATCATGAGCAATGTTTTCGTCAAGAATCGAAACTTTGTAGTTCTCGCCGCGCTTCACGAAGGTTTCACGCGCTTCGTGCCAGCTGACTTTCTTCTTGATGACGTCGTAGTTGGTCTCGGCGAGCTCGTGCATACGTTTTTCGAGCGCGTCGATATCTTCCTGGGTCAGGGTATGGTCAAGGTCAACGTCGTAGTAGAAGCCGTTGTCGATAACCGGGCCGATCGCCATTTTGGTGTTTGGCCACAGCTGTTTGATAGCATGGCCTAACAAGTGCGCGCACGAGTGACGAATGATCTCCAGACCTTCTTCGTCTTTCGCGGTGATGATTGCAAGGGTCGCATCGCTTTCGATCAGATCGGACGCATCAACCAGTTCACCGTTCACGCGGCCAGCGATGGTCGCTTTCGCGAGTCCAGGACCGATGTCCAGGGCAACATCCATTGGGCTAACAGCGTGGTCGAAATGGCGTTGGCTGCCATCAGGAAGAGTAATTACAGGCATTTTATATCCTTATTTGCAGTGATGCCCCACACATAAGAGCATATACAAAGAAAATAATCGTTATTTAACAGTAGATAACGAAACCATCTGACCAACAATCGTCAAATTGGTTCGCCATCGTGGGCCCGACGAAATCAGATAATTGCGGATTTACGGCAAGCGCCTTAATGGTAACACTAATGCAAGGGCGAATGAACCCTCCGCGACCAGTTTGGACCGCTCATACTTTCGAATGAGTTAACGAACTTTCGCGGACTCAAGCTCGCAATCCAGTATTGCTCAGCTATTCTTGAACTGGTCCTTACACCCGCAGGGGGCATCACATGAATGTATCCAGTAGAACGGTAGTGGTATTGAATGTTCTTTCAGCGGCCGGTTTAGTGCTGATACTCGCCGACAGATTCCACTGGTTTTAGTTAAGACGGTGAAGTGGCATAACCTTATCATCCGGATAATGGGCAATCTGCGCCATCCTTTGGTAGACTGATCGTATCAACTGACAAGGATGAGGTTATGCCAACAAAACGTTTTGCGGTGAAACACTGGAAGATGGTGGTCGTATTAATTGCGATTTGCGGGGCCATGCTGTTAATGCGCTGGGCTGCCATGATCTGGGGCTAAGGGTTACGCTCTGAGAATTAATGATAAAATGCCTGTCAGTTAATTAATGTAGGCAAACTGCATGAGCGGCCATCAAATACAGATGTTGAATATCTTTTAAATATCTTTACATCATCTCGAGACGAAAACCGGTACAACACAATCCGGTTTTTCTGCTCAAACGATACGGCGTAATGTTTTTACGACCACTCGCCCGCGACCAGTTTATGAACATCAAAGGCGTCATTCATTGATTGTCCGGTAGACTGAGAGCCTGGCGCGATGTTAGAGCCTGCTTCAACATCAGAGGCGTGGGTTATGCCGATGTGGCTATTAGCGTTACTGGCTGGTGGCGTAGCATTATCAGCAGCGAATACGCCAAAAGAGAGTGCGGAAAGCACCATTGCTGCTGCAGCGGTTTTAATTTTTTTCATGATCTTTATTCTCTTGCTAAATTAAAGCAGAACGACTTGAGGCGGAATTTTGCCCGTGCAGTAAGTGTAGATCTGGATCACACTTTTGCCTAGTCAATTTATTTATCAAAACGTGTCAAATAAGCTGAACGTCTTTCTCAGAGGATAATTATGAACAAATTAAGGAGATTTCAGTGGACCATTTATTTTAAAACGCCGTTCAAAATAAATTAGCACAATTTTAAAATTAAAAAACGGGCCGATTATATTTCGGCCCGCGGATATTACATTTTATAGCCCAGAGAGAGCGTGGTCCGGCGGTCGGTATGCTCAGGCGCCGTATCCGGCGGCGAGGAGTTCCAGGTCACGTTATAGGCCACTTTTAAGCCAAAGTGTTCATTGATGGCGACATCCAGCGCGGTTTCAGAGTTCAGCGTCGTGTCGTCGGCGCCGAAGACGGAGACGCCCTGGGTAAATTTCGCGTTGTCGGTCATCTGCCAGGCGTAAGTGCCAGAGGCGTAGCCTAACGGCTGCGTTTTCGTATCCCCGTCGGTGTACTCGTCATAACGCACGCCCGGACCGAATTCGAAACGGAAGCTGTGAACCGGTCCGTTGAGGAACTGGCGTCCATAACCCGCGGTGAAGACATCGCGCTGGCGATAGCCGTTGTAGCGGTCGGTTAACCAGCTGGCCTGTCCGAACAGGTAATCATAATCGGTCATGTTGTAACGGCTACGTCCACCCACTGCATATTTCTCAGAAGATCGTTCATCGTTAGCGGACGTGTTGCTGGCATTCCCCCACAGAGACCACGCTGTCGTGCTGCCGTACCAGGTCAGGGTGCTGTCTGCGGTCAGGGAGGAGCTTTTCGTGTTACCCGATTGCGCCAGATAACCTGCGTTCAGGTTACCTTCGAAGGGTTTTTTCGCGGAGCCTGGATCGTCCATGACAGTAAAAACGGAATTATCGGCGGCTGCATTCATTGACGCAAACACGCCACCTGCCAGCATCAGTGCAGCAGGAACTGTCTTCAAAAGCTTCATTTATTCAGGAGTCCATACAACAAAAAAAGAGACCATCACGGTCTCGGAAACTTTCTTGAGGATCAATGACAAGGCGTCCATAGAAAGGTAACAAATTATAAAAAGCCGCAAATAACATAGCAATGATTTCTTATTTCATTTTTTGAATAAGAACGATCTCAAAGCGCGATTTAATTTATATCTCTTCGTACGACGTTTTGTCAGCATTCATATTTAAAATCATACTGTTATTTACATTGCCTTCCTGCCGTTTAGTGCCAGGCTTAAAGAAACCCATGCTAAAAGGAGGTTATGATGGTCTCTGTTTATACCCTGACGCTCTCCCCTTCTCTCGATTCTGCCACCCTCACGCCCCAGATTTACCCGGAAGGTAAGCTGCGCTGCAGCGCGCCGGTATTTGAGCCCGGCGGCGGCGGCATCAACGTTGCGCGCGCCATTACCTACCTTGGCGGTAAAGCCACCGCTATATTTCCCGCTGGCGGCGCCACGGGCGAACACCTGGTGGCCCTGCTGGCCGATGAAAACGTGGCCGTTGAGACGGTCGACGCCAAAGACTGGACCCGGCAGAACCTGCACGTTCACGTGGAGTCCAGCGGCGAGCAGTACCGTTTCGTGATGCCCGGCGCGAAGCTCAGCGACGATGAATTTCGTCAGCTCGAAGAAAAAGCCCTGGCCATTGAGAGCGGCGCGCTGCTGGTCATCAGCGGGAGTCTGCCCCCCGGCATCAAGCCCGACAAACTGACGGCGCTCATTCGGGCGGCGCAGCAGCGCGGGATCCGCTGTATCGTGGACAGCTCCGGCGACGCGCTTGACGCCGCGCTGGCGCCGGGAAATCTTGAGCTTGTGAAGCCCAATCAGAAAGAGCTCAGCGCGCTGGTTAATCGGGAATTGACCCAGCCTGACGACGTCCTCACCGCCGCCCAGGAGCTGATTCACAGCGGCAAAGCGTTACGCGTCGTGGTCTCCCTGGGCCCCCAGGGTGCGCTGGCCGTCGATAAAACCGGTTTTGTGCAGGTCGTCCCGCCTCCCATGAAAAGCCAAAGCACGGTTGGCGCAGGCGACAGCATGGTCGGCGCAATGACGCTAAAACTAGCCGAGGGCGCTTCGCTTCTGGAGATGGCCCGCTTCGGCGTGGCTGCAGGCAGCGCGGCGACCATTAACCAGGGCACGCGGCTTTGCTCGCTTGCCGACACGCAGAAAATTGTCGACTACCTGTCCAAAGGCTAATGCACATTCCCCTCCTGCCGGGAGGGGAAATGCGCGTGCAGGTCGCCAAACGCGCTCTGTCGACTATGCTAAAAAAAACTTTCATGATAACAATGAGGTGAATTATGAGCAGTGGTGACATCACCCGCTACGTTGTCGACGTTAGCATTCCCGAAGCGTCGCTGACCGAGCTCAATGAGCTCAATAACGCCTTTACCCGGGCAAACTTCCTGTTCACGATGACCGATGAAGAGGGCAATCTTCATGACCTAGGCAGCCTCGCGTTTGGCTTAATCAGCCCGCTTAGCGAGGAGGAGGTCAACGCCCTGGCCAGCAGCCTGGCAGAAAGCGTGACCGATAAAACCGCCGATATTACCGTGAGCACCTGGGAAAACTGGCAAAAACGTGAACAATAAGTGCCCTGTATGAATTTAAACCGCTCAGGTGTGCGTTAGTTCCTGTTTTTTATCAGCCGTTTTGCGCTAACTTTATGATCTGGCAGACAACATGGGAGAGGCGTCATGTGGCAGGCTATCAGTCATCTTTTAAGTGAGCAGCTGGGTGAAGGTGAAATTGAACTGCGTAACGAATTGCCCGGCGGAGAGATCCACGCCGCATGGCACTTGCGCTACGCTGGACGTGACCTTTTCGTTAAATGTGATGAGCGCGAGCTTCTCCCCATCTTCACTGCCGAAGCCGATCAGCTGGAGTTGCTGTCGCGCAGTAAAACGGTCACCGTCCCTCAGGTGTGGGCTGTCGGCAGCGATCGTGACTACAGCTTTCTGGTGATGGACTATCTCCCGGCGCGTCCTTTAGATGCCCACAGCGCGTTTATCCTCGGGCAGCAGATTGCCCGCCTCCACCAGTGGAGCGATCAGCCGCAGTTTGGCCTGGATTTTGATAACGATCTCTCTACTACTCCTCAGCCGAATGCCTGGCAGCGGCGCTGGTCAACCTTCTTTGCCGAGCAGCGCATCGGCTGGCAGCTGGAGCTGGCCGCCGAAAAAGGGCTGGCGTTTGGCAACATCGATGCCATTGTCGAGCACGTCCAGCAGCGTCTGTCATCGCATCAGCCTCAGCCTTCGCTGCTGCACGGCGACCTGTGGTCCGAAAACTGTGCTCTGGGGCCAGACGGACCGTACATCTTCGACCCTGCCTGCTACTGGGGCGACAGAGAGTGTGACCTGGCGATGCTGCCGCTGCACCCGGAGCAGCCGCCGCAGATCTACGACGGCTACCAGTCGGTCTCGCCGCTGCCGACAGATTTCCCCGAGCGTCAGCCGGTCTATCAGCTTTATACCCTGATCAACCGGGCGATCCTTTTCGGCGGGGAACATCTGGTGAACGCCCAGCGCGCCCTTGACCGTATTCTCGCGGCGTGACGTCGCACGGGTGGCCGCGTGCCGCCCGCGCCGTTTTTAGATGAAGCCGAGCAGAGAGAAGAAGAAATAACCCGCCACGATGATAATCACCGGAAGCACATAGAGCGGGAAGATCTGCAGGAAGATCGTGTGGCGCGGAACCACAATGCGGGATTCAATCTGTTCGCGGGTCATGCCATCGGCCCCTTTCGCCTTCTCGAGGATCAGCTGGTCCTCAACGCCTTCGCGTAGAAAACGCGTCTGGCGGCTCATGCGCGCGCCGGAAGCCTGCAGCGCCATGCCAATGAAGATCAGCGCGTAAATCACCCAAAAACCAATGTTCATCTGCTGATGAAAATCTGGCGTCGGTGAGTTAAACCAGAAAACGTTCAGG